>NZ_CBCRZX010000033.1:0-50234 GCF_965137155.1 Stackebrandtia soli | reverse complement strand
GTCGGGGTGGGCGCGGGGGCGGCGTCGCTCGCCGAATCCAGCGCGGCGCAACCCGATACGGCCAACGTGACCGCGACGGCGACGACGAAGGTCGAAAGCCTACGGTGGCGCATGTTCTCAACTTCCTTGTTCGTGGGGCGGCACCCAACCTACCCGGCGCCGGCGGCACTGGGCAGTGCCCGCCCACAGGGGGATTCCGGGGTGGAGAGCACGGACCGGGCGCGAACCGCGCCGCGCGGTCGAGACCGTGCGGCGCGCTGGGGCAACGTCATCATGCCCGGCGTTGTGCGGCCGCCATTGGCGGGCCCGCCCGTCGCACGACGGAGACGGCCGCAGAGAACGCCCGATCCCTTAAGTGGCAAGGAATTCCGCCAACGTGGCTAAGTCCCCCGCGGCCGCCTCGCCACGCGCCACCGGGCGATCACCGGACGCGATCCAGCCGCTCCACGATCCGATGTAGACCGGCGGGATGGGACGATCGGTGGACGCGACGGCGAGCGCGGCCCGCGCGGCGGTGATGCCCGAACCGCAGTACACCGCGATGTCGCGCGGAAGATCCGCGAGCTCCCTCCGGCGAGCGTCGGCGTTGATGAAGCCGCCGCCGGGCGCGATCAGGTCCGTGTCGGGGTGGTTGACGGCGCCCGGAATGTGGCCGGCGACCGGGTCGATCGGTTCGACCTCGCCCCGGTATCGAGCGGCCGCGCGAACGTCGACAAGGGTCCGGTCCTCTGCCCACTCGGCCGCGCCCGCGGCGTCGAGGACCGGCAGCGAACCGGGGGTGACGACGATGTCGCCGGGTTGGGGCGTGACCTCGTCCGTGCTGACCGGGCCGTCGGCGGCGATCCACGCCGGATATCCGCCGTCGAGCACCTTGACCTCCGCGATTCCGGCCCAACGCAGGGTCCACCACGCGCGCGCCGCCGCGAGCATGTCCCCGCCGTCGTACACGACGACCGCGCTGTTGGCGGCGATTCCGCTGCGGCGCAGGCGATCCTGCAGGGCGGCGACCTCCGGCAGGGGGTGCCGGCCATCCGGCCCGGGTCGTCCACACAGGTCTTCGTCGACGTCGACGAAGACGGCGCCCGGAACATGACCGGCGGAGTAGGCGCCGTGGTCCGCGCCGTCGGCGAGGCTCCATCGAACGTCGAGCAGAACCGGGTTCGAACCGGTGAGGAGTGTTCGCAGGGTGGACGCGTCGATGAGTGGCATGGGCCGATTGTCGCTCACCATGGGTCGATCCGTCACAGGTGGGCGTTGACGGCGCGGGCCTCCTCGGCCAGTTCGGCGAGGTGCACCACGGTGACGCCCGCCGCGCGCAGCACCGCGGCTCCGGTGCCGATGACGAAGGTGTCGGGTTCGGCCCAGGCGTATACGACCCGCCGGATACCCGCGTCGATGACGCGGTCGGCACAGGGACGCGGACGGGACGCGCGGCGTCCACAGGGTTCCAGCGAGGTGTAGATCGTCGCGGTGGAGACGTCGGCGTCGCCGAGGTGCCGCAACGCGACCTCCTCCGCATGATCGAGCGGGTCCTCCTGCCGCGAGTATCCGGTGGCGAGGGCCCGCCCGTCGGCGACGATGACGGCGCCGACGCTGTAGGCCGTCGTCGACACGGGACACTGCCGGGACAGGTCGATCGCCTGGTGTAGCCACTCGTGGTCGTTCACGGCCTCTTCGCTTCCGTCGGCGGGGTGGATTCCAGTGTGCCCCGGCGGCTCGACGACGCCGTCTCGGATCGGCCTTTCGCACCGTCAAATCAGGACGGCGGGTGGGTTCGCCTCTTGTTGACCACCAGTACCATGTCAACGCATATGCCCCACCGGTACCTGGAGGATGCCCTGTGACAGCCGTGCCCACGACCGGTGCCCCACAAGGTCTGTCGCCTTCGTCCGGGGGCCCGCCCGGATCGCCGCCCCAACAGCGCGGCGGGGGTGGGCAACTGCGCCGATATCGGCCGACGAAGTCACCTCTGGCGTTGATGGCGCACACCCCGGGCCGTATGACGGTCGGCCTGGTTCTGGTGCTCGTGTCGTTGTTGCTCGCCGGGGCGTCGGCGGTGTGGGACTCGTCGACGCGGACCGAACTGATCGACGAGGCCTCGGGACAGCGGGGGCGGATGAGCGTCGCCGCCTTCGACATGTACCGGGCGCTTTCGGACGCGGACGCGGCCATCACCGGGGCGTTCCTGCCCGGCCAGTCCGCGAAGAGCGACCTGCGCGACGCGTACGAGGCGGGCATCAGCCGCGCGTCGGCCGCGGTGACGGTTCTGGCGGATGAGGCCACGTCGAAGCGGCAGGTCGAGCAGGTGGCGGAACTGTCGGCGATGCTGCCCGCGTACACCGGGCTCGTGGAGACGGCCCGTTCATACCACCGGCAGGGGATGCCGTTGGGGATCGCGTATCTGCGTGACGCGTCGTCCCTCGTCCGAGAGCAGATGCTGCCCATCACGCAGCAGCTCCAGTCGTCCTCTATGGAGGAATTGACGGTCGCGAAGGACGGCGCCGCCGGTTTCCCGTGGGTGGCCGCGTTGCTCGGCGTCATCGCGCTGGGCGGCCTCGGCTACGTGCAGTACCGACTCGCCAAGCGCACCAACCGAGTCCTCAACATCGGACTCGGGTCCGCCACGGCGGCGCTCCTGGTGTCGCTGTTGTGGATGCTCGTGTCGTGGGCGAGCGCGGCGGGCCACCTGACGGCTGGCGACGAGAACGGGACGCGTCCGTTGGCGATCCTGTCCCAGGCGCACATCAGCGCGCAGCAGGCCCGCAGCGACGAGGCCTTGACGTTGATCGCGCAGGGCACCGACACCGACTTCGAGGCGGACTTCGTGGAGAAGCTCGACGAGCTGATCGGCGAGGACGGTAAGTCGGGATCGCTCGGCGAGGTGCGGGCCGCGTTCACGGACACCGAGCTGTCGCAACACATCGACGCGGCGATCGAGGCGGCGACGCAATGGCGGGAGGCGCACACCTCGGTACGCGAGCTCGATGACAACGGCCACTATGACGAGGCGGTCGAGGCGGCGATCGGCGTGGAGGCCGGCCAGGCCGGCGCGGCGTTCGCGGCCCTCAACGACGCGTTGACGAAGGCGAACGACATCGCCGCCGAACGGTTCACGACCGAGACGGCGGCGGCGGGCTCGGCGCTGACGGCGACCGGCATCGGATTCAGCGTTCTCGCGCTCGGAGCGATGGCTGCCGCGCTGACAGGTTTCACTCGACGAATTTCGGAGTATCGATGAAGACGTCTTTGCGATCCCGGCTGTCCATCGCCGGGCTGGTCGTGTCGTTGTTGGCCGTCAGTGGTTGCGGCGCGGGTGAGGTCCCGGTGTCGGCGGATCCGGTCATGGTCGACGACCGACCGGCCGGTGTGGAGGATCCCGCCGAGCTGCCCGACACGGTCACCGACGACACGAGCTGCGAACCGCGCGCGAGCTTCCGTCCGTCGACGAACACCGACGCCTCCGAGCTCAAGCGCATCATCGAACGTGGGCGGTTGATCGTCGGCGTCGACCAGAACTCGTACATGCTCGGCTATCGCGATCCGCTCACCGGTGAGATGGCGGGCTTCGACATCGCCATCGCGCGGGAGATCGCGCGGGACCTGCTGGGTGACCCGGACGCGATCCAGTTCAAGGCGATCAGCTCCGCGCAGCGCGTCCCGGTCCTCGCGGACGAGAAGGTCGACCTCGTGGTGCGCAGCATGTCGATGACCTGTGCCCGTTGGGAAGAGGTGTCGTTCTCGACGGAGTACTACACCGCCGGGCAGAAGGTGCTGGTGGCCGCGACGTCGACGGCCGAGAGCATCGACGACCTCTCCGGCCAGAAGATCTGCGCCGCCGCCGGATCGACGTCGCTGCGTCGCATCCACGACCACGGTGCCGTTCCCGTGTCGGTGCGCGACTGGACCGACTGCCTGATCCTGTTGCAGCAGGGCGAGGTCGCCGCCGTGTCCACCGACGACGTCATCCTCGCGGGGATGGCCGCCCAGGACCCGAACACCAAGGTGATCGGGGAGGCCCTGTCGGAGGAGCCGTACGGTGTCGCCGCGAACAAGTCCCACAGTGGACTCGTCCGGTTCGTGAACGCGACGCTCGACCGCATCCGTTCCGACGGCACCTGGGACGATCTGTACGACGAGTCGCTGCGCGACACACTGGGCGACGGCTCGGCGCCTTCCCCGAAGTACCAGGACGACTGACATGTCCGACAACGCCACACCGCTGGAGCGTGACGCGCAGGCGGCGCTGACCGACTATCAGCGCATCGCCGCGCGAATGTACACCTTGGACGCGAACATGGGCCGCCGGTTCCTCGCCGACGGCGAGTTGGTCGGCCGCACCGCCGACATCGCCGCCGAGGTGAACGAGCGCTCGCAACGGTTGTGGTCGCGGTTCGACTGGTTGCGCCGCAGCATCGAGCGCATCCCCTCCCCCGGGCCCGCCGGTTTCGACGCGACGACGGTCCGGACGGTCGCCCCACTGCTCTCCGAGGACGTCGTTCCGTTGCGGGACGACGGCACCCCGGCCGAGAACGGGGACGCCACCACGTCCCGAGTGTCGTTGGCGCAGTTGGCTTCCGGCATCGAGACCGAGTCCGTGGACCTGCTCGCGATGTGCCAGCAGGTCGACGGCGCGTGCGCGGACCTGGCGGACCGCGTCGCCGAGATCGACGCCTGCTTCGAGTACGTGGAGGGGCTGCGTCGCGCCGAGGAACTGCCGCACGACGCGCTCGTCGACCGGATGCGCGCGCGACGCGACACCGACGTCCGACGCGCCCTGGGCGACCCGTTGACGGCGGTCGAGGAGCAGTGGCTGCGGGAGCTGGGCGCCGACATTCGCGCCTACGCCGGACGTCTCACCACTTTGGATGAGGTTCGGCAGCAGTATCCGACTCAGGCGACTCAACTGCGAGAACAGATCGCCGCGCTCTCGGCGGCCGAGCACACCGCGATGGCGGCGTGCGAACTGGCGACAGCCAAGATCGCCGATCCGCCCGCGCCCCGGTTGAACCCGATGGCGCCCGCCCTGTCGGGCCTTCTGATGGCCTCGCAGGGCAGCGCCGACGTCGGAGACTGGGCGGTCGTGGCCCGCCAGTTGTCGGACGTGGGCGAACGACTCGCGACGGCCGCCGCGAAAGCCGAACGCGCAGCCTCGCAGGCGCAGGCCCTGTTGGATCGCCGAACCGAACTACGGGGCCGATTCTCGGCGTACACGGCGAAGGCGGCCCGCCTCGGCGCCATCGAGGAACCCGCGACCGCGTCCGTCCACGCGGAGGCGCAACGTCTACTACAGACGGCGCCATGCGACCTTCCGGCCGCGACACGGGCATTGCACCAGTTCCAACTAGCGATACAGGCATCGACCAAGGAGGCGCGGCGATGAACCGGTCCTGCATTCAACCGGGCTGCCCCGGCCAGTACGGCGATCACGGCTACTGCGAGGAGTGCGGCACTCGCGCGCCGGTGTCGCAGCAGCCCGCTCCGGGGCCGGTCTCGGGCGTCGCGCCGATGTCCGCCGCGCCGAGCTCCGGGGGCGCTCCGCACTATTCGGCGTCCGTTCCGGCGCAGTCGGTGCACTCGATGTCGCAGCGGACGGGACCCGTGTCGCGCGCGACGCAGTCGGTGACCGGCTCGATGCCGTTCACGAGCGGCAGCACCCGATCCCGGGTGCGCGGCGGCATGCGGGACGTACCGCTGGTCCCAGCACGCAACCCCGCCGAGGCGATCCTGGCCGACCCGAGCGTCCCCGAATCGAAGCGCAGCTGCGGTCAGTGCCATAAACCGGTCGGCCGTCGCGGGCCGCAGGGTCCCGGCCGCACACAGGGCTTCTGCCCGCACTGCCGCCACCGTTTCTCATTCGTCCCGAGCCTCAACAGCGGTGACATGGTCGCGTCGCGATACGAGATCCTCGGGGCGATGGCGCACGGCGGCCTCGGCTGGGTGTACCTCGCCCGCGACCAGAACATCGGCGACGACGTGGCCGAACGCTGGGTCGTCCTCAAAGGACTCATCGACACCAGCGACCCGGACGCGATCGAGGCGGCCATCGCCGAACGTCGATTCCTCGCCGCGCTCGACCACCCGAACATCGTCCAGATCTACGACTTCGTCCGTCACCCGGACCCTCGCACCAACGAACCGCTCAGCTACATCGTCATGGAATACATCCCCGGACGATCACTTCGCGACCTGCGCCGCGACCACACCGACGGCTCCGGGAACCCGATGCCGCTGCCGCTGTCCCAGGTGCTGACCTACGCCTCCGAGATCCTGCCCGCGCTCGGCTACCTGCACCAGCAGGGTCTGCTCTACTGCGACTTCAAGCCGGACAACGTCATCCACGTCGAATCCTGGCTGAAACTCATCGACCTCGGCGCCGTCCGCCGCATCGACGACCGCGAGTCGGCCGTCTTCGGAACACCCGGCTACGCCGTCACCGACGACGAGATCATCAACCACGGACCGTCCGTCTCGTCCGACCTGTACACGATCGCCCGGTCGATGGCCGTCATGGCCTTCGACTTCCACGGCTTCTCCCGCCAGTTCCGCAACCAACTGCCCTCCCCACAGCAGGAACCGCTCTTCGCGCGCTACGAATCCTTCCACCGGCTCCTACTGCGGGCGACGCACCCGGTTCCCGAGGAACGATTCACCTCCGCCGAAGACATGCGCGAACAGCTCCTCGGTGTACGGCAGGAGGTCGTCTCCGTCGAGACGGGACAGGCGCAGGGCAACAACTCCGTCCTGTTCACCCCCGAACCCCGCACCTTCGGGGTCCCGGACCCCGAGACGGGCGCGTTCCGACCACTCGTCGGCAAAGACGTCGGCCAGCTGCTGCCGCTGCCCCTCGTCGACTCCGACGACCCGTCGGCGGGATTCCTCGCGACGCTGACCAGCACCGACCCGATGGAGATCCTCTTCCAGCTGCAACAGGCACCCGTCGACAGCCCCGAGGTCAAACTGCGGCGCATCCGCACCAACATCGCCTACGGCAACCTCACCGCGGCCACGATCAACCTCGACGACTACGCCGCCACCACAAAGGACTGGCGGATCACCTGGTGGCGCGGCGTCATCGCGCTCCTCACCGACCGATTCGCCGACGCCCGCAACGCCTTCGACTGGACGTACAGCCACCTGCCCGGAGAGATCGCGCCGACGCTCGCCCTCGCCGCCGCCTGCGAACTCTCCGGCGAACCGTCGATCGCGCTCGGGGTCTACTCACGCATCTGGCAGACCGACCGCCGCTACGTCAGCTCCGGATTCGGGCAGGCCAGACTCCTCGCGGGCAACGGACACTCCGCGGCGGCGGTCGGCGTCCTCGACTCCGTTCCGTCATCGTCGAACCAGCACACGACGGCCCAGGTCAGCACCATCGGGCTCCGGCTCGCCACCGGTGGCGGCCGCCCCGGCCTCGACGACATCCGCGACGCCGCGAACCGGCTATCCACTCTCGACCTACCGCCGAACCGGAAGCTCCTGCTGACCGCGCGCATCCTCGACGCGTGCCTCACCCTGGTCGGCGCGCACGGGCCGATTCCCGGCGCCGTCATCCTGAACCACCCGGTCGAGGAGAAGGCGCTCCGCTTCGGCCTCGAGCACACCTATCGCGAACTCGCGCTGACCTGCTCATCCCGACGCGACCGGATCGCCTACATCGATCAGGCCAACACGATTCGACCCTGGACTCTGGTATGACGACGCGAGCCGACACCGTCACCTGCCCCGTCTGCGCGGAACCCGCCGACCCCAGTCACCTCGGTTGCGAGGCGTGCGGCGCCGACCTCTACCCGGACAGCGTCAACCCGGGCCACTGGCTGTCCTCCGCGGCCGAGTCCGGCCCCTGCGCCGAATGCGGCGGGAACGCCACCGACGCGAGCGGCTACTGCCAGACCTGCGGCACCCGCCAGACCAGCACCTGCGACCGCGTCGAACTCGACCTGTCGAGCCTCGGCGCCGCGACCGACTTCGGCCGCCGCCACCACTACAACCAGGACGCGATGGCGATCGGACGACACGGCGACACGGCCGTCGCCGTCGTCTGCGACGGCGTGTCCTCCTCCACCTTCGGCGAACTCGCCGCGCTCGCCGCCGCCGAGGCGGGCGTCACCGCGATCCTCCACCGCCTCGAAACGCACCACCCCGCGCACGATGCCGCGACGGCCGGAGTCACCAGCGCCGCCGTCCGCGCCGCCGAATCGGGCCGCCAGTTCGAGGACAACCCGCCCAGCTGCACCTACGTCAGCGGTGTCGTCACGAGAGACGAAATCGTCATCACCTGGGTCGGGGACAGTCGCGCCTACTGGATCGACTCGACGGGCGTCCGCTGCCTCACCGTCGACGACACGCATTTCGGTCGCCTCGAAGCCCACGGTGTGCCCTATGAGGACGATCGCTATCGCACTCCGTACGCCAAGGCCCTCCTGGCCTGGCTCGGCGCCGACGCGCCCGACCTCGAACCCAACACCTTCGCGTTCTCACCAACAGGACCGGGGCTCCTCATCGTCTGCAGCGACGGCCTCTACGGCTACCTCGGCCACGATTCCGATCTCGCGAACCTCCTGCCCGACGGTCCCCCCGTCCACATCGCCGCCGAACTCACCCAGTGGGCGCGGCAACAGGGCGGCCGCGACAATATCAGCGTCGCGGTCATTCGATTCCCGTCCACCGATCCGACGAGCGACGACCCCCAGACCGTCCGACTGACCTACGAGGAGACAACCCCATGACAGGCTTCACCATCGACGTCGACCACAACGAGTTCATGGCCGAAGGCGACACCGTCGTCGACGCCATCGTCACGGTCACCTCGACGGGCGAGGCCGTTCCCGGGGGCGAAGGCGACACCCTCGCCCAGGTTCTCATCATCGACTGCTCCGGATCGATGACGGGCGCGCGCATCGCCGAAGCCAAACGCGCGACCGCGGCGGCCCTCGACGCCCTGCCCGACGGCGTCTCCTTCGCGATCGTCTCCGGCGCGACGATCGCGACAATGGCCTACCCCACCGACGAGAAGACGGCCGTCCTCAACGCCGACACCCGCGCCGCCGCGAAGAAGGCGATCCGCCGACTGTCCGCCAGCGGTGGCACCGCCATGGGCACCTGGCTCACGACCGCCGCCCGCGTTCTCGCCGAGGCGCCCACCAGCATCAAACACGCGCTGCTCCTCACCGATGGCTTCAACCAGCACGAATCACGTGAGTCCCTTCAGGAGGCACTCGACGCGTGCAAGGGCGAGTTCGTCTGCGACGCCGTCGGTATCGGCAGCGACTGGCACGCCGAGGAGATCCGCCTGATCGCCGACGGGCTGCTCGGGCAGGCCGACGGACTCCCCGACCAGATGGACTGGGAGACCGGTTTCGCGGCGATCACCCGCGACGCCACCAAGAAGACGATCGCCGATCTGGCGCTCCGCGTGTTCACCCCGGCCCGCAACGACATCCGCTTCATCAAGCAGATGAACCCGCACATCATCGACCTCAGCAAGCGCCGCACCGACATCGACGACAAAACGGGCGACTACGCCACCGGCGCGTGGGGCGCCGAGAGCCGCGAATTCCACATCAGCGTCGACGTGCCCCCGATCACCACCGGCGACGACAGACTGGCCGCCCGCATCAGCGTCGTCGCCGGGACCACCGAACTCGCCCGCGGCATGGTCACCGCGAAATGGACCGGCGACACGATGCTCTCCACAAAGCTCAACCCCAGGGTCGCGCACTACACCGGGCAGGCCGAACTCGCCGCCGCCATCCAGGAGGGGATTGCCGCCCACAAACGGGGCGACACGAGCGAGGCGACCAACAAACTCGGCAAGGCCATGACCCTGGCGAAGGAATCCGGCCACGACAACACCGCGAAACTCCTCGCCAAGGTCGTCGACGTCGACGACGCCGGCACCATCCAACTGAAGTCGAACGTCAAGGGCATCGACCTCGAGATGGCCGACGTCGCCTCGACGAAGACAGTCACCGTCCGCAAACGTCCCGACGGCACTCCGCCCGCCCAAGGAGCGCGCCCATGACCGTGTGCCCCAACCAACATCCAGTCCCCACCGCGCAGGAGTACTGCGACGAGTGCGGCAGCCGTGTCGCCACCGCCGCCGTCAGCGCCCCCGACGCGTGGACCTGTGCCCAAGGTGATTGCGGCACATACCAAAGCCTCAGTCGCTTCTGTGAGGCGTGCGGACACCCCAACCCCAGCCATCCCGACTACGACGGCCCCGAACCGGAGCCGTCCACCGCGAGCGCCCGGACCGAACCGACCACGGCCAAGCCCAGCTCGTGGACGCTGCACGCGACCGCCGACCGCGCGTACTTCGACCGCATGCTCTCGGGCGAGGGCCCGGACGCGCACGGACTCGCGTTCCCGGTGGTCTACCCCACCCGACAGTTCACGATCGCCACGCAGTCCGTCGTCGGTCGACGGTCGGTCAGCCGTGGGGTCGACCCCGACATCGACCTGTCGGCGGCGCCGGAGGACCCAGGCGTCTCCCACGTGCACGCCGTGTTCGTCCCCCATGAGAACGGCGCGCTCAGCGTCATCGACATGGGCTCCGCGAACGGCACCTATCTCAACGAATCCGACGAGCCGTTGCCGGCGAACACCCCGACGCCGCTGTCCAACGGTGACACCGTCCATGTCGGAGCGTGGACACGCCTCCGCATCGAGGCCGTCGGATAAACCCGACCTCGTTGGGGCCGAAGGGCCGCAAGGCGACCCCTCGGCCCCACCTGGTCCGAACAGGACCAAGTGGTCAGTCGTCAGTGCGAATCCGAGACACAGAACTCGTTGCCGTCGATGTCCTTGAGCACGGCCCACTTCGCGCCGGAGAACTCCCGGTCCGCCACGTGCGTCGCCCCCAACTCCAGCAACCGCGCCACCTCCACGGCGGCGTCGTCGACGGCCAGATCGAGGTGCAGGCGCTGGCCCGACTGCTCATCGCTGCGCTGGAAGCCGAGACCGACGCCGCCGGCCTCGGCGAAGATGTAGTCCCCGTAGTCACCGGTGACCTTGCCGCCCAAGGCACTGACCCACCAATCGGCGAGTCGCTTCGGATCCGGCGTGTTGAACGTGATGTTTCCAACTTGGATGGCCATCCCCACACCCTAGGCAGCACCTCCGACAAAAACCTTCCGACGACACCACGGTGCTATCGTGACCGCCGACGTCGGAACTCGCCCCCTCGACTCGGGTCTCGTGAACGAGTGCCGGACCGCCCTTCGACAGCCGCGAGCTCCCACCCACCGGCGTCGGCGATGATTCCGGGGTGACGGAGCACCGGGGAGCACTCGACGACATGACCACCGACCCTTCGCGGCCGTTCGAACGCGAGCACGGCGGTGACGACACGACCGATCCGCTGGGGAACGTGCCAGCCCGTACCCGACAAGGCGGTTGAACGCAGTGCCGACGGACCACCTCTCCATCACCTTCGCGGCCCTCGCCGACCCGATACGCAGGGCGATTCTCGCCAGACTCGCCGAGGGCGAGGCCACCGTCATGGAACTGGCCGCGCCGTTCGACATCAGCGCTCCCGCGATCTCGCGCCACCTCAAAGTCCTCGAACGAGCGGGGTTGATCTCACGCGGGCGCGCCGCCCAATGGCGCCCCTGCCGGCTCGAGATCGCCGCCCTGGACGAGGTGTCCTCCTGGATCGACCACTATCGCCGGTTCTGGGACGACCGCTTCGACGGTCTCGCCGCGCACCTCGAACGGCTCCAGCGCGAGAACCCGCGAACCGACCCGCAGTAGCCACGACCGCCATACCGTGACACCCCGGCCGGCAATACCGCGTGAATGACCTACCTCGACGGTACGTTGAGCCCGACAGCGCCAACGACCGAGGTACCACAAAGGACATACCATGCAGAAGATCACCACCTTCCTCTGGTTCGAGAACAACGCCGAGGAAGCGGCCCTGTTCTATACCTCCGTATTCGCCGACTCCGAGATCCTCGACGTCACCCGACTTCCCGACGGAAAGACCAGCACCGTCACCTACCGGCTCTTCGACCAGCAGTACATCGCGCTGAACGGCGGCCCGCACTTCACGTTCACCGAGGCGATCTCGCTGTACGTCGACTGCGCCGACCAGGCCGAGGTCGACACGCTCTGGACGGCTCTCCTCGCCGACGGCGGCATGGAATCCCAATGCGGCTGGCTCAAGGACAAGTTCGGCCTGTCCTGGCAGATCATCCCCCGCGACCTGCCCAGGCTCCTGGCCGATCCCGACGCGGACAAGGCGAACAGGGTCCTGCAGGCCATGCTCAAGATGGTGAAGATCGACGTCCAGGCACTCCACGACGCAGCCAACGGCTGACCGCCGCATCCCCGCCGGACGCCACCGGCCCGAATGAACGCGCCCCCTTCGACGTGACGACGACGAAGGGCGGTGGACGTCGATCGACACCCACCGCCCCGTTCACGCGATCGTCAGCTGCAACCGCTGGTCGAACCGCAGCCCTCGCAGACGTAGCAGCTGCCCGCCGGGCGCATCTTCGTCCCACAGGTCATGCACAGTGGAGCGTCAGCGGCCTTGCCCTGTACCGCTTCCAGCAACTCCGTCGACGATCCGATCTTCGCCGGCATCACCTCGTGGAGCTTCTCCGCGACCTTCGCGATCGGCGCCGAGGACGCCATCGCGGTCAGATCGACGTCCTCCTCGTCACGGTGGACGAGCGCCGGGTCCTCCCCGCGAGCCTCCGCCGTGCGCTCCGCCGCCGTCAGGATGCCGAGGTCGGCACGCGTCCCGTAGGGCAGGTAGTCGAGCGCCAGCCGACGGAACAGGTAATCCACGACGGACGACGCCATGCGGATGTCCGGGTCGTCGGTCATGCCCGCGGGCTCGAAGCGCATGTTCGTGAACTTCTCGACGTACTTCTCAAGCGGGACACCGTATTGCAGCGCGATCGAGATCGCCACGGAGAACGCGTCCATGATGCCCGCCAGGGTCGAGCCCTGCTTCGACATCTTGAAGAAGACCTCACCGAGGCCGTTGTCCGGGTATGTCGACGACGTCATGTAGCCCTCGGCGCCCGCCACCGAGAACGAGACCGTCTGGCTCTCGCGCTTCTTCGGCAGGCGACGACGCACCGGGCGGTACTCGACGACCTTCTCGACCTCGACCGGTTCGACTTCCTTCTTCTTCGCCGACAACGGCTGGCCGACCTTGCAGTTGTCCCGGTAGACGGCCAGCGCCTTCAGGCCGAGCTTCCAGCCCTCGAAGTAGATCCGCTCGAACTCCTCGACCGATGCCGACTCGGGCACGTTGACCGTCTTCGAGATCGCACCGGACACGAAGGGCTGCACCGCCGCCATCATCTTCACGTGCCCCATCGGCGAGATCGAACGCTCGCCCATCGCGCAATCGAAGACGGTGTAATGCTCCGGCCGCAGGCTCGGGGCGTCCACGACGTGGCCGTGCTCGCCAATGTACTCGGTGATGGCCTCGACGGCCTCCTCCGTGTACCCGAGCGTCCGCAGCGCGCGCGGCACGGTCTGGTTGACGATCTGCATCGACCCGCCGCCGACGAGCTTCTTGAACTTGACCAACGCCAGGTCGGGCTCGATCCCGGTGGTGTCGCAGTCCATCATGAACCCGATGGTCCCGGTGGGCGCGATGACGCTGGCCTGAGCGTTGCGCCAGCCGTTACGGTCGCCGATCTGATTGCCGCGCTGCCATTCCGTGGTCGCGAGCGTCAACAGTTCACGGTCCATGGTGCCGTAGGTCTTGACGTTGTCGACGGCCGCGGCGTGCTTGCGCATGACCCGCTTGTGCGCGTCCGCGTTGAGCGCGTAGGCCTCGTACGGGCCGACGACGCCCGCGAGCTCGGCCGAACGGCGGTAGGACACACCGGTCATGAGCGCGGTGATCGCGGCGGCGACGGCGCGGCCCTCGTCCGAGTCGTACGCGAAACCGGACGCCATCAGGAGCGCGCCGAGGTTGGCGTACCCGATGCCGAGCTGGCGGTGCGCCCGCGTGTTGACGCCGATCTTCTCGGTCGGGAAGTCCGCGAAGGAGATGGAGATCTCCATCGCGGTGATGACGAACTCGACGGCCTTGACGAAACGCTCGACGTCGAAGGTCCCGTCGTCGTTCAGGAACTTCATGAGGTTCAGCGACGCCAAGTTACATGAAGAGTTGTCAATGTGCAGGTACTCGGAGCACGGGTTGCTGGCCGTGATCGGGCCCGTCTCGGGGTTCGTGTGCCAGTCGTTGATGGTGTCGTTGTACTGGATGCCCGGGTCGGCGCACTCCCACGCGGCCTTGGCCATCTTGTGGAAGAGCCCCTTGGCATCGACGCGTTCGATGACGCGACCGTCCTCACGAGCACGCAACGCGAAGTCGGTGCCGTTCTCGACGGCCGTCATGAACTCGTCGGTGACGCGCACCGAGTTGTTGGCGTTCTGGTACTGAACGGAGACGATGTCCTTGCCGCCGAGGTCCATGTCGAAACCGGCGTCGCGCAGCGCGCGGATCTTGTCCTCCTCGCGCGCCTTGGTCTCGATGAACTCCTCGACGTCGGGGTGATCGACGTCGAGGATGACCATCTTCGCGGCGCGTCGGGTCGCCCCACCGGACTTGATGGTGCCCGCGCTGGCGTCGGCGCCGCGCATGAAGCTGACGGGGCCGGAGGCGTTCCCACCGGACGACAGCAGCTCCCGCGACGACCGGATCTTCGACAGGTTGACGCCGGAACCGGAGCCGCCCTTGAAGATCAGCCCCTCCTCCTTGTACCAGTCCAGGATGGAGTCCATCGAGTCGTCGACACTGAGGATGAAGCAAGCTGAGACCTGCTGGGGTGACGACGTTCCGACGTTGAACCAGACCGGCGAGTTGAAACTGAAGTACTGGTGGAGCAGGAGCCAGGTGAGCTCGGCCTCGAAGATCTCGGCGTCCGCGGTGGTGGCGAAGTAACGGTGTTCCTCACCGGCCTTGCGGTAGGTGCCGGCGATCCGGTCGATGAGCTGACGCAGGCTGTGTTCGCGCTCGGGTGTGCCGACCGCGCCTCGGAAGTACTTCGAGGTCACGATGTTGGTGGCGTTGACGCTCCAGGACGTGGGGAACTCGACCCCGCGCTGCTCGAAGTTGATGGAGCCGTCGCGCCAGTTCGTCATGACGACGTCGCGAGCCTCCCATTCGACCTCGTCGTACGGGTGAACGCCCGCGGTCGTCCAGACTCGCTGCACGGTCATCCCGCTACGAGCCTTGCCGTTCTTGGACTTCGCGGCGCGGGACGGTGTTTCGACTGCCTCACTCATGTCGCTCCCTGGTGTCGGTCCGCGCAGCCCACCGCGCGGCGATGTTCATGGTCAAAACGGCGAGCGGGTGCCCCGTTGAGGCCCGCCCGCCGGGGGTTCTCAGCTCGCGGTCGTGACCGGTTCGACGGCGTCCGCGCGCGATTGCGCGAACTCCCGCAACGACTCGATCTCCGACGCGAAGTCCTCGATGGATTCGAATGATCGATACACGCTCGCGAAGCGCAGGTATGCCACCTCGTCGAGCTCCCGGAGCGGCCCGAGGATGGCCAATCCGACCTCATTGGACGGAATCTCGGCGATACCGCGCGAGCGGATCTCGTCCTCGACGTTCTTGGCGAGCACCGCCAAGGCGTCCTCGTCGACGGGGCGCCCCTGGCACGCCTTGCGGACGCCGGCGGCCACCTTCGCGCGACTGAACGGCTCGGTGACGCCGGACCGCTTCACAACGGCCATGACGGACTCCTCGACCGTCGTGAACCGCTTTCCGCATTCCTGGCAGGAGCGTCGACGGCGAATCAGAACGCCGTCATCAGCCTCACGAGAATCGACGACTCGCGAGTCGGGATGCCGACAGTACGGGCATCGCACAACTGATCATCTCCTTGTTTTCCGCGTGATCCGTAGGCGTAATCGTCGTGATGTCGCCCTACCGCCCGTTTCGAGCCGAACCACTACACGTAGATGGTAGAGAGTATCCCACCCACAAGATGTTGTGTCTTCAGTCTATGCCCGACAAGCGAACGTCGCAAGGGATCGTGCCCGAACGGCGTTGTGGCGTTCGTGACTCACGGCGTCGCGCGGGCACGAGACGGTCGAATGAGGCGCGCTGGACCGTTGGGAGGCGTGTAGGCGCGCCGGGCCCGATGACGGTACGTGGGCGAACGCGACGAACGGGACGACGGTGAGTGATGTTGCACGAGCGCAGACGTGACCGTTGCGTGTCCTTGTGCGCCGACAGCCTATGCCACGCCCCAGATCGGGCGGGTTCGACCCGCGCGACACGCGAGCGCCAATCGAACTATTGTTTCACTTATCGTCCGATGATCGTCTAAAGTCGTCTTCGGCACACCACCCGGAAGGTACCCACCCGTCGCGGTAGGCGTCGGGCTCGGAGGAGGAAACGTGGCCACATCCCAAGTTCCGAACGTCGTCGAGGACCCGGATTCGGGCGAAGCGACGCTGACGGACCGGCAACGCAGGATCCTGGCGTGCATTCGCGACTCGATCGCCGATCGGGGTTACGCCCCGAGTGTGCGCGAGATCGGCGCGGTGGTGGGCCTCGCGTCCGCGTCTAGTGTGGCGTACCAGCTGAATCAACTGCAGCGCAAGGGTTTCCTGCGCAAGGACGCTCGACGTCCGCGTGCGGTGGACGTGCGTGGTTCGGTCGGCTCGGAGCAGGCGGCACTGCGGAAGCCTCCGCGCTACGTCCCGTTCCTCGGTGAGATCGCCGCGGGCGTGCCGATTCTCGCCGAAGAGCGTGTCGAGGAGATGTTCCCGCTTCCGGCGGAGTTCGTCGGCGAAGGTGACCTCTTCCTGTTGAAGGTCAAGGGCGATTCGATGATCGAAGCGGCCATCACGGACGGGGACTGGGTCGTCGTGCGGCAGCAGCCGGAGGCTCACAGCGGCGAAATCGTCGCGGCGATGATCGACGGTGAGGCGACGGTGAAGACGTTCAAGCGTCGTGACGGCAGGGTCGAGCTGTTGCCGGCGAACCCGCTGTACGACCCGATACCCGCGGAGAACGCGCAGATCCTCGGCCGGGTCGTCGCCGTGATGCGTCGGATCTGAGTCGTTTCGTCCGGGAGTTGACGGGGCGGTGTGCAGGACGGGCGGGAACGCCCGTTCAGCGTCCTCCGCCCCCGTACACGGTGCCGGTGCCGTCCTCGTGTCGACGCGGCGGTTCGCCGTAGACGTTGCCGCCGTTCTCCGGTCCGTATCCGGGTGCCGGTTCGCCGCGCTGGTCCTGGTTTCCCGGCTTCTCGAAGAGTCGGCCACCGCCGAGACCGTCGTCGGAATCGGCGTATTGGCGGGGTACGGGGTTTCCTCGACGGTCGTCGTAGTCGGGGTCGTCGTACCGATCGTCGCGCGGGCGACGGTCGTCCCGATAGCCGGAGTGGTCCCGGTCGTCATAGCGATCATCGTCGTAACGGTCGCCGCTGAAGCGGTCCTCGTCCAGGAAGCGATCGTCGTGACCGTGTTCGCGGTACCGATCCTCGTCGCGGCGACGGTCGTCGTAACGGTCGTCGCGGCCGTCGCGGTTGTCGAAGTCATCCATTGAGGCCGAGTTCGCCTCGCTGGCGGCGAGGGCCTTACGAGCCTTGCGCGCCTTGAGGATCACGCGCAGGCCGATGGCGAAGATGATCGCTCCGATGAACCCGACTCCGGCGATGACCCACAGGATGCCGTTGATGCCGAGGGTGTCGATGAGGCTCTTCTCCCGGGCGGGGGCGGCTTCATCGTCGTCGGACGCGGGTGGTGGAAGGGCCGCGGGTTCGTACGTCCACAGTCCGGCGTTGCTGATGACGGCGCCGGTCGCGTCGTCGATGATCGCCTCGGAGGCGGTGACGAAGGTGCCGTCGGCGGTGTACATGATCGCTTCGCCCTGCGGTTCGTCCGGCAGCGGCGTGATCGTCGGTTCCGTGTCGCCGATCAGCGTCGCACCGATGTCCCCGTCGACGACGGCCCACTCGTAAGCGTCGGTGTAGGTGCGCAGGACGACGCGGGAACCGTCGGCGGAGACGGCTCCGCCGGTCATCAGCGTCGAGACGGCGTCACCGAGGATCTCGGGGCCGCCGGATGTCTCGGTCTGCGCGATGGCGAGGGTGCCGATCTCCTCCAGCGGGAGCGGGTTGTCCTTGTCGAGCGCCTGGTCGAGACCAGCGGTGGGCCGGTAGAGGACGGGCGCGCCCGGGTCCTTCGTGACGAAGATCGGCACGCCGTCGGGGCCGAGGAGGAGCGCCTCGGTGTCATGTACCGCCCCGTCGGGGTAGACGAAGCGGTAGACGTTGTTGGTCGCGCCGTCCAGGCTGACCTCGTGGAGCGCGATGTTCGGCCGGTCCCACTGGTTGTTGCCGGTGTCGGCCACCCACAGGGTGCCGTCCTTGTCGACCGCGAGGTCTTCGGGGTCGGACGGGTCGATCGGCGAGGTGATCGTGTTGACGATCGCGCAGGTGTCGTCCAGTTCGACGATTCCGAGCTGGGTCTGGTCCATCGAGCCGTCGGTGACGGCGTAGTAGCCGCCGTNCGGCCTGGGTGCCAGGCCGGACAGCTCAGACAACGCGGGATCGGTTATCTCGCAGAGCTTCTCGCCGGGAGGCGGGTCTTCGGCGAGCGCTGCCGCGGGCACGGCGAGTACACCGATCACGCTCAGGATCGAAACGGTCGAGACTCGTCGCGCCGTGATGGGCGTCATTCGCCTTTGTCGCACGGGCCAAGTGTTGCACTCGGCGTCAAGTCCTCGGCAGCCGACGGGGTGGTTTCGTGTGGGGCGCAGGTCCTATCACGGCCGGTAGCGGTTGCCGTCATCGTGCGAAGGAGGTCAGTTCGGCGGCGAGTCCTTCGTCGACGCGGGCGTGGATGTGGGTGCCGTCCTCGAGGTGGTCGAGGGCGAGTACCTCACCGCGCGCGCGGATCTTGGCGACGAGGTCGCCCCTGATGTAGGGGACGATCACCTTGACGTCGATGGCGGGGCGGGGCAGGCGGTCCTCGATGGCGGCGCGGAGGGCGTCGATGCCGGTGCCGGTGTGGGCTGACACGGTCACGGCGTCGGGCCAGTCGCTGTGCAGGAGGAGCGCCGTCTCGGGGTCGACGGCGTCGACCTTGTTGATGACGAGGAGTTCGGGGATGGTGTCGGCGCCGATGTCGGCGAAGACCTCGCGGACGGCCCTGACCTGGGCGGCGGGGTCGGGATGGCTGCCGTCGACGACGTGGACGATGAGGTCCGCCTCGGCCACTTCTTCGAGTGTCGATCGAAACGCGTCGACGAGTTGGTGGGGCAGGTGGGCGACGAAACCGACCGTGTCGGAGAGCGTGTAGTCGCGGCCGTCGCTGGCGTGGGCTCTCCGGGTGGTCGGGTCGAGGGTTGCGAAGAGCGCGTTCTCGACGAGGACTCCCGCGCCGGTGAGGCGGTTGAGAATGCTCGATTTTCCGGCGTTGGTGTATCCGGCGATCGCGACGGAGGGGATGCCGTGTCGGTTGCGGTCGGCGCGTTTGGTGTCGCGGGCGACGCGCATGCCGGCGATGTCGCGGCGGAGACGGGCGATGCGGGTGCGGATGCGTCGACGGTCCGTCTCGAGTTTGGTCTCACCGGGGCCTCGGGTTCCGACGCCGCCGCCGGCGCCCCCAGCACGGCCACCGGCCTGGCGGGAGAGGGTCTCACCCCAGCCGCGGAGGCGGGGCACGAGGTACTGGAGTTGGGCGAGTTCGACCTGTGCCTTGCCTTCTCGGCTCTTGGCGTGTTGAGCGAAGATGTCCAGGATGAGGGCGGTCCGGTCGACGACCTTGACCTTGACCTCTTGTTCGAGGTTGCGCAGTTGGCTGGGGGACAGTTCGCCGTCGGCGATGACGGTGTCGGCCTCGGACGCGATGACGGCGTCGCGGAGTTCGGCGACCTTGCCGCGACCGACGAAGGTCGAGGGGTCGGGGCTCTGTCTGCGTTGAATCAGACCGTCGAGGACTTCGGAGCCGGCGGTTTCGGCGAGCTGGGCGAGCTCCGCGAGGGAGTTCTCGGCTTCGGTCAGGGTGCCGCTGGTCCACACTCCGACCAGGACCACGCGTTCGAGGCGCAGCTGGCGGTACTCGACTTCGGTGACGTCGGCGAGTTCGGTGGACATTCCGGCGACGCGGCGTAGCGCGTGGCGTTCGGCGAGCTCGAGTTGGTCGCCGTCGTGGGTGGTGTCGTTGGGCATCGTCATAGGTCTCAACCATGACACGCCGGCAGCGGGTTCCGCACCTCGATATCGGTGGGGGGCGGGTTCAGGGTGACGCGCGGGGCGTCCGTGGCGGGTGGAAGAGTAATTTCGTCAGTCGACGACGTATTCCGGGTGCGGGCAAGGAGTGTGCAGGATGTCTATCGCGAAGCTGCCAAGTGCGGGTTTCTCCATTACGGCGCGGTTGTCGCTGGAGGCGGACGCGGGGGCGATCGGGCGGCTGACGACGGCGGTGGGTGAGGCCGGGGCGATCGTGACGGCGCTGGACGTCGTGTCGTCCGATCATCGCCGAGTGGTGGTGGACCTGACGTGCGACACGGCCGATTCGGCGCACGCTCAGCGCATCAGCGAGGTGATGTCGGCGCTGCCGGGGATCAAGGTGCGGAAGGTGTCCGACCGGACGTTCCTGCTGCACCTGGGCGGCAAGATCGAGGTGACGTCGAAGGTGTCGCTGCGCAACCGTGATGAGCTGTCGATGGCGTACACGCCGGGTGTGGCGCGGGTGTGCCAGGCGATCGCGGAGAACCCGGATGACGCGCGGCGGTTGACGATCAAGCGGAACACGGTCGCGGTCGTGACGGACGGTTCGGCGGTGCTGGGTCTGGGGAATCTGGGTCCGGCGGCGGCGTTGCCGGTGATGGAGGGAAAGGCCGCGCTGTTCAAGAAGTTCGCGGGTGTCGACGCGTGGCCGGTCGTACTGGACACTCAGGACACGGACGCGATCGTCGAGATCGTCGCGGCGATCGCGCCGGGGTACGGCGGGATCAACTTGGAGGACATCGCGGCGCCGCGCTGCTTCGAGATCGAGGAGCGGTTGCGTGAGCGGCTGGACATCCCGGTGTTCCACGACGACCAGCACGGGACGGCGATCGTCGTCCTGGCGGCGTTGATGAACGCGTTGACCGTCGTCGACAAGGACGCCGCGGACGTGCGGATCGTCGTCTCGGGTGCGGGTGCCGCGGGTACCGCGATCATGAACCTGTTGACGCAGCACGGAGTCGGGGACATCGTGCCGTGCGACCGGGTGGGCGCCCTGTACCGGGGCATGCCGGGGCTGACACCGGCGTGGCAGCGACTGCTCGAGAAGACCAATAAGGACAACTTCTCGGGTTCGTTGAAGGAGGCCGTGGCGGGCGCGGACGTGTTCATCGGGGTGAGCGCGCCGAACATCCTGGAGGGGGCGGACGTGGCGACGATGGCGAAGGACCCGATCGTGTTCGCGTTGGCGAATCCCGACCCCGAGATCGATCCTCGCGAGGCCGCGGAGCACGCCACGATCGTCGCGACGGGGCGTTCGGATCAGCCGAACCAGATCAACAACGTCCTGGCGTTCCCAGGCGTGTTCCGGGGGATGTTGGACGCGCAGGCGACCGGATGGAGCGACGAGGCGGCTTTGGCCGCGGCCCACGCGATCGCGGGCGTCGTCGGCGCGGACAAGGTGAACCCGTCCTTCATCGTGCCGAGCGTGTTCGACCCGCACGTGGCGCCGGCCGTCGCTCAGGCGGTGAAGACGGCGCTGCGCCCGGCGGAGACGAACGGGAACAGCTGACGACGGAACGCCTCGGGGGCATCCACGTTCTCGGGGGAGGGTTCCGAACGGACGCGTCGTGAGTCGAGGCGGCCGAACATCGGTGTCGTGTTGGGGAACGCCACGAGCCGTTCGCTCCCGCAACGGAAGACGGGGCCGCCGACGCCCTGAACGAAGCACGGCCCGTCACGGTCCTCGGACCGGGCGGGCCGTCCTTCGTTCAGACGATGGTGGTGGTGCCGTGGGCGATGATGACGGCCGGGCCGGTGAGCAGCAGAGTCTCGGTGGTGACGGTCACGGTGACCTGTCCGCCCGGGATGGTGACGACGCAGGTTCCGTTCCCGCCGAGGGCGACGGCCGCGGCCGCGCACGCTCCCGTGCCGCAGGACAGCGTCTCGCCGACACCGCGTTCGAAGACGCGCATGGTGATCGCGTCGGGCCCGCCGGTGTACACCTCGACGTTGACGGCGTTCGGGAACAGCGTCTCGTCGTACACCGGTTCGCGGCTCAGGTCGATCGCGTCGAGGTCGTCCACGGGGCAGACGAGGTGCGGGTTGCCCATCGAGACGTGGGTGCCGACGAGGGTGCGATCGCCGAGCGTGACCTTCGATTCGCCGCCGAACACCGGTCGATCCATGTCGACGGTCAGATCCTCACCGGACACGGTCACGGTGCGCAGGCCCGCGCGGGTCGCGACGGGGAAGACGTCGTCGGTGACGAGCCCTTCGTCCAGGAGATAGCGGGCGAACACTCGGACGCCGTTGCCGCACATCTCGGCGATGCTGCCGTCGGCGTTGTAGTAGTCCATGAACCATTCCGCGTCCTGGCCGCCACCCTCGGGGTGCGCGGCGGTGCGGATGACTCGCAGGACGCCGTCCCCTCCGACACCGAACCTCCGGTCGCACAGCGCGACGATCTCGGCGGTGGTGAGGGGGCGGCGGCCGTCGACGTCGGCGACGACGATGAAGTCGTTGCCGGTCCCGTGGCCTTTGGCGAAGTCGATCACGCGCCCCATCATGCCTTGCCGTCGGGACGTTCCGGGCATGGGTTTAGGGTTTTTCGACGTGAGCGATGACATCACCTCCCCGTTCGCGAACGCACGGGTCCCGTTTCCCGACGCGTCGTTCGCCACGCGCGCGAAGAATCGCCTGGCGCAGGCGACAGTCCCCGGTACCGGGCTCGGTGGGCTCGGCTCCGCGGTGGCGTGGGCGGCCCGCGTCCAAGGCACCGACCGCCCGACACCGTTCCTCCGTATCGACGGCATCGTCGTCTCCGGCGCCCATTTCGGAGGCTTCGTCGAGTCGACTCCGGTGGACGTCGACGTGCTCCGCGCACTGGCGGACACGGCCGGGATTCCGCTGACCTTCATCGAAACCGAGCCGACGGGCGCCGCCGAATCGGCCCCGCTGCTGACGGTCGACGAGTACGAGGAGGCGTTGGAGCGGGGCCGTGCCGCGGCCGACGCCGCGATCGACGGCGGTGCGGACGCCATCGTCCTCATCGGCCTGGGTCCGGGGGTGACGGCGGCGGCCATCGGGGTCGCGGCTCACCTGACCCGGACGCCCCCGATCGAGCTGTCGCCGCGCGTCCACGTGCCCGGCGGGCTCATCGACGACGAAACCTGGATGCGCCAGACGGCGGCCCTCCGCGACGCGTTCGCGCGAGCGGGCGGTCCGGGCCGGAACGCGGCGGCGGCGCTGTCCGAGTTCGGCGGTCCGGTGCTCGCGATCGCCGCGGCCGTGATCGTGGCGGCCGCGATCCGACGCACGCCCGTTCTGATCGACGGCCCCGCCGCGGCCGCCGCGGCCCTGGCGGCGCGCGACTTTTCGCTGGGCGCGCCGAAATGGTGCTACGCGCCCGATCGCGTCCCGCACCCCGTCGTGGAGAAGATGGCCTCCCAGACGGGCATGGCGGACCCGATCGGTCCGGGTCTGGACATCGGCGACGGCTGCGCGGTTCTGAACGCGGTGCCGCTGCTGCAGGACGCCCTGACCCTCGCCGCGAGGCTGCCCTATCCGGCGGACGTGGACGATCGTGATCGGCCTGACGGCATAGTGGAGGAAGAGCCGGAAGACCCGGCCGACGACGATCCTGCCGTCACGGGCGACGGACTGTCCCATTAGGATCATCCGCAATGGAGGCTTTCGAGCCGTGGGAGTTGTGAACCGAGGGCGGCGGCGCGGGAAGTGCACTCGCGTCCCCGGTCATGGACGCCGCCGCGCTCGACCAGATCCCGGGTGAGAGTCCGTTTTCCTGGTGAGCGCGCCCCGAGATGTTCACGGCGCAAAAGGAAGCCGCTCCCGCATACCGGCGTCCGACGACGTCGGTCTGCGGGAGCCCCCAAAGGGTGCCGCTAGGGCCACGCGGCTCCCGCGCGGGGAATTCCACAGTCGAGTTACACCGCCGCCGGAGCCCTGAACCGCGAGTGGGAGTCCGTGTCCGTCGCATCGCGAAAGACGAGGTGTCCGTCCACGGCCCGACGAGCGCGCGACGACGCTCCCGGCGCGGATCGCGATACGCCGCGTCGACATCGCGAGCGCCGCGGACACGACCGCCGGGTTGGGGTACAGGCCGCCGAACGGGTGGAAGTGCCGTTCGGGCGTCCACACCGCCGTGAACTCGTGTTCGTCGGCGAAGCAGGCGCCGTCCAGGAGCAGGGAGTACCGATCGGTGTCAACGGCTCCCGAGTCGTTGGCGAAGTACAAGAGGCTGAAGTCCATGATGGTCCCTCTCGGGGTGGTCAGGCGGCGATGGTCGCCGGTTCGGATTCACGTTCACGGGTGCGCAGCGCCCATCGCGCCATCGGCGGCACGCAGATTCCGGCGAGGAGCAGGCTCGCTCCGAACAGGAGCCAACCGGGCCAACCCCATCCCAGGATCAGGACGGCGGTGATGGCGGGTGCGAGCGTCGATCCGAGCTTCGTCGTCAGGCCGAACAGGCCCTGGTACTGGCCTTGGGCGTGTTCGGGCGCCAGACCGAAGGACAGGGCCCATTGGCCGGCCGCGTACAGGAGTTCGCCGACGACGTGCACGAGGGTTCCGGCGGCGAGGCACACGAGCGCGATCCACATCGGTTGGCCGGCGGCCAGCGCGAAGATTCCACAGCAGATCGCGAACAGGACACCGGCGCGACGCATCGCCTTGGCACCGCTCGGAACGTCCTCTGCTCCACGACTGACGCGCACCTGGAAGAGGACGACCATGATGGTGTTGACGACGAGGAGGCCCGCGTACGTGGCGGGCGGCGCCTCGGTCCGCTCGACAATCCATAGTGGCAGAGCGACGGTGAGGAGGCCGTCGTTCATGACGAGCACGGCGTTCAGGACGGCGATGACGAGGATCGGCCGGTCCGAGAGGATGCTGCGTCGTTCTTCTTTCGGGGGTCTGGCGACGGTGGGGACGGGTGGCGCCAGGAGGTAGATGAGGGCGGCGGCGATGAAGAGGCAGCCGCTCGCGAGGAGCATCACGACGTACATCGTGCGGTGGTTCGACGCGAGCGCGACGCCGCCGAGGAGAATGCCGAAGGATAGGCCGATGTTGGTGACGGAACGCAGATAGGCGCGGGACGCGACACGGTGTTCGGCGGGGATCGCGGCAGCGATGACCGCGCCCCGGGCGGCGTTGCCGGAGGCGTCGGCCATCATGACGACGCTGGCGGCGACGACGAACGACACGAAACCGCCGACGACGACGTAGCCGCTGATGGCGAGGCCCTGAATGGAGATGAACACCATCGCCATGCGGCGCGGCCCGAGTACGTCGGCCGCGTGGCCGCCGAGAACACTGACGGCCATGCCGGCCGCCGAGGCGATGGCGAGACCGAAGGCGACGTCCGCTGCCCCGATGCCGACCGAGCGGGTGAAGAACAGGACGCTCGCGGCGACGACGAAACCCTGCCCGATGGTGCGGGCGAGATTGCTCGCGGCCAGGACCCGCACGACGCCCGGCGGCGGTTTCAGGTCGCGGATGATCGACATCAACATGGGTTGTTTCTCCTCGAAGCCCAGAAGGCGATTGTGGACGGACGATTCACCATTTATGGATGGTCTGATCGGAACGACCGGTGGCGATCATTTCGCGCAGCGCCCTGCGGTCGATCTTTCCGTTGGCGTTGAGCGGGAACGACTCGACCTGTTCGTAACGACGCGGAACCATGTGGTTGGGAACCCGTTGCCGAAGCCATCGCGCGACCTTCGCCGGGTGCAGGGCGGGGCCCTGATGGCAGGCGACGAGCCGAACATCAGCATTGTGGATTTGCCGGGGGCATGAGCACGACGATGCCCCCGGCTGGCGTGATTCCCAGTGCGGGTTAGGAAATCGGTGTCGAGGGGTACGCGGGTGTCACGGTCCACAAGGACCGGAATGGTCGGGGCGGGCCGACAACCGACGCGTCGTACGCCGCAGAGCCATGGAACACCCGCGCGGGCCCGTCCGCGCAACGGTTACCGGCGGGCGGCCCGGACCCCACCCCACGGCTCTGACGACGGCCAGGCGATCACTTGTGTTGCGACGATCCCCGGAATGCACCGAGGATCGTCGGGAATACGGGACGTCGAATCAGCGCACTGAGGACGTGACGAACGGCGGCTTCACGACGACGACGGGCAGACGTCGTCCACGGACGTCGACCTCCAGCGCGTCACCGGCGCCGAGCTCGGCCGTCGTGTCGAGCAGCGCCAAGGCGATGCCGACCTTCTTCGTCGGGGAGAACGTTCCGCTCGTCGTCCGTCCGACGTGTTCATCCCCCCGGTAGACGTCCATCTCCGCACGCGGGATGCCCCTGCCCGTCGCCTCCAGACCCCACAGGCGGCGCTTCGGCCCGGACGCCTTCTCGGCCACGAGAGCGTCACGACCCCAGAACTCGTCCTTCTTCCAGCCGACGGCCCAACCCGCTCCCGCCTGCACGGGCGTGATGTCGAGGGACAGCTCGTGACCGTGCAACGGATATCCCATCTCCGTACGGAGGGTGTCACGCGCGCCGAGCCCGGCGGGGCGAATGCCGAACGGCTCGCCCGCCGCGATCAGCGCGTCCCACACCGCGACGGCGGAGTCGGCGGGTACGACCAGTTCGAAGCCGTGCTCCCCGGTGTAGCCGGTGCGGCAGACGATGACGGGACGCCCGTCGATCGACGTCTCCACGAACGACATGTACTCGCCGTCGGTGGGGACGCCGATGGCGGCGAGGGTGTCGGCGGACTTGGGCCCCTGCACGGCGAGCACGGCCCATTCGGTGTGCTGATTGGTTACCGAGACTCCGTCGGGTGCGGCGGCGGCGAGCCGGGCGGCGACCTCGGTGTTGTTGGCCGCGTTGGGAACCAGGAAGACGCGGTCGTCGCCGTACAGGTAGGCGATGAGGTCGTCGACGACTCCCCCGGCGGGGTCGCAGCACATCGTGTACTGGGCCTTGCCGGACGCGATCTTGGCGAAGTCGTTCGTCAGACACCGGTTGACGAACACCGCCGCGCCCGAACCGGTGATGTCGATCTTGCCCAGGTGCGAGACGTCGAACAGGCCGACGGCCTCGCGAACGGCGGTGTGCTCGGCGACGACACCACCCCCGGCGTACTCCAGCGGCATGTCCCAGCCACCGAACTCCGCGAACTTCGCTCCGGCCGCGACGTGCCGCTCATGCAGGGGGGACCGTAGTGATCTTGACGTCTCTGTCATGGTCCGAAACCTACCGCCTGCCCCGCTCACGCGTACGATCGACTCGTCCACGGCCGGGCTACGTCTCACGGGAGCGGGCCCGGTTCATGATCAACGAACTTGGGAGTCCCTCGTGCCTTCGCTCGCCCTGTCATCGACCGACGCCGCAGCCGTCGACGCCGACGTGCTCGTCATCGGGCTCCACACTGGAGAAGACGGCCCGGTCGCAGCGCCGGGCGCCGCATCCGTCCACGCGGCCTGGGATGGCCTCATCGACACCCTCGTGCTGCTCGGTGCCACCGGCAAGGCCGGAACGATCACGAAGGTGCCGACGCCGGCCGGCGTCACCGCGCCCGTGCTCGTGGCGATCGGCCTCGGCGACGCCGACGACGTCACCGCCGAGACCCTCCGCCGCGCGGGCGGCACCGCCGTGCGCACCGCGACCGGAAAGCAGAAGGTCGCGTTCGCGATCGACGGCGACGCCGACGAGCTCGCCCTCGGCGCGCTGCTCGGTCTGCACCGCTTCCCCGACTACAAGACCGGTGAGCGCCCCGCCACCGACAACCCCGTCGCCGAGATCGAACTCGTCGGTGCCACGGCCCTGTCCGGCCGCGCCGAGGCGATCGGCAACGCCGTCAACACCGCCCGCGTATGGGCCGACACGCCCGGAAACCTCCTGCGTCCGCCGGCCTTCGCCGCGTCGGTAGCCGAAGCCGCCACGGCGGCCGGGCTCGACGTCGAGGTCCTCGACGAGAACGCGCTCGCGGACGGCGGTTACGGCGGAATCCTGGCCGTCGGCGGTGGGTCCACCCACCAGCCGCGCCTCGTGAAGCTCAGCTACCGCGCGGACGGCGCCGACAAGCACGTCGCGCTCGTCGGCAAGGGCATCACCTTCGATACTGGCGGCATCTCGATCAAGCCCGCGCAGGGCATGTGGGCGATGAAGGGCGACATGGCCGGCGCCGCCGCCGTCGCGGGCGCGATGCTCGCGATCGCGGCCCTCGCCCCCGCCGTCAACGTCACCGCGTGGCTGCCGATGGCGGAGAACATGCCGAGCGGGGACGCGTACCGCCCCGGCGACGTCGTCACGACGTACAGCGGCAAGACCGTCGAGATCATCAACACCGACCAGGAGGGCCGGATGGTCCTGTGCGACGCGCTCGCCCGCGCCGCCGAGGACGAGCCGGACGTCATCTACGACGCCGCGACCCTGACCGGTGGTCAGGTCGTCGCGCTCGGCAAGCGCATCAGCGGTGTCATGGGCACCGACGAGGAGTGCGCCCGGGTCAAGGCCGCCGGCGAGCGGACGGGCGAGGCCATGTGGCCGATGCCGATGCCGGAGGAGATCCGCAAGACCTTCGAGTCGCCGATCGCGGACGTCCTCCAGGGTTCGGCCAACATGGAGCGCTCGGGTCACATGCTCCAGGGCGGCATCTTCCTGTCGCACTTCGTGCCGGAGGACATGCCGTGGGCGCACATCGACATCGCCGGCCCGGCGGACAACGGCGGCGAGGCGTACGGCTACGTCGCCAAGGGCGCGACCGCCGTGCCGCTGCGGACGCTCGTCGAACTGGTCGAGGAGCACGCCGCTTAAGGGCGTCCTCGCACTGCTCTTCCCCACCGCCGCCCCGTGCCGACAGGCATGGGGCGGCGGTGTGTTCGGTGGACCCGGAGTGGGCCCCAGTCGTCCGACACGCGGCGCGAAGTGACGGCGGAGACCTTGATCGCGCGCTCCGCCACGCGCGGCCCTCGGATCTCCTAATGTGACGCCTATGGCTACTTCACTCCCGACGAGGACGCTGTGGCTGACCACGGGCGATGGGGTGCGCCTGTCGGCGGCGTTCGACCGTTTCGGGGACGGCGACCGGCCGCTGACGATCGTGGCGCACGGTTTCACCGGCACGTGGCGACACCCGCGCAGCCGCGCGATCGCGGGGACCTTCGGGGAGTCGGCCGACGTGCTGGCCTTCGACTTCCGTGGGCACGGGGCGTCCGGTGGCGTGTCGACCGTCGGCGACAAGGAGGTGCACGACGTCGCCGCCGCCGTCGCGGTGGCTCGACGGAGCGGCTATCGGCGGATTCGGCTGGTCGGGTTCTCCATGGGCGCGGCGGTCGTCATCCGGTACGGCGGCCTGTTCGGCGGAGTGGACGCGATCGCCGCGGTCAGCGGCCCCGCGACTTGGTTCTATAAGGGAACAACCGTGATGCGGTGGTTGCACAGGGCGATCGACAACCGCACCGGGAGGTGGACGAGCCGACTCGCGCTGCGCACCCGTATCGACCCCCAGGGTTGGCCCACGAAACCGATGCCGCCGTGGGAGGCGGCCAGCCGGGTCGCGCCGATTCCATTGTTGGTGGTGCACGGAACGGCCGACCGGTTCTTTCCCCGGCGACACGCGTACGCGCTGTACGAGGCGGCCGCCGATCCGAAGCAACTGTGGATCGAACCGGGGATGGGACACGCGGAGTCCGCGATGACGCCGGACATGATTCGCCGGATCGCGTCTTGGCTCGACTCCCCCGAGTCCGACACGGACCCGAGACCGTCCCCATCGGATAGTGCCCCGGTGGCCGTCGAGGAAGTCGCCCACGCCGAACAAGACCCCCGTCGGTGGGAGTCCGAATCGTCGGTCGGTATCGAACAGCCGTCGTTACCCCACGGGTACTCTCGCTGTCCGACCCCCGCCCTAGACTCGCCGACGTGTCAGCGCGACCAACCGAACGTTACGTACAGCCGACTCTCGACGAGCTCGGCACGCCGCTGTCTCATGTGACGTTCACGGTCGTGGACCTGGAGACGACCGGCATCGCCAGCGACGCCTCGGCGATCACCGAGATCGGGGCGGTGAAGGTCCGCGGCGGCGAGATCCTCGGCGAATTCTCCACTTTGGTCAATCCTGGCGAGCCGATCAGCCCCCGGATCTCCGCCATGACGGGGATCACGGACGCCATGGTGGCGGACGCACCACCGATCGCGGCCGTCCTCCCCTCCTTCCTGGAATTCGCGGCCGGATCGACGTGGGTCGCCCACAACGCGCCGTTCGACGTCGGTTTCCTGCGAGCCGCGTGCGAGAGCGCCGGCCAGCCGTGGCCGCGACCGGCGGTCGTCGACACGGTGGTGCTCGCCCGTCGCCTGCTCGACCGATCGGAGGTGCCCAACCGTCGACTGGGGACCTTGGCCCGGCACTTCGGAGCGGCGGTCACACCCAACCACCGGGCCCTCGACGACGCCAAGGCGACCGTCGACGTCCTGCACGCGCTCCTCGAACGGCTCGGCGGCCACTACGTCGTGACCGATGTCGACCTCGCCGAGTTCCAACGCGCGATCCCGGCCGAGGAACAACGCCGCAAACGCCACCTCGCCGAAGGTCTGCCCCAGGCACCCGGCGTCTACATCTTCCGCGACGCGGCGGACAAGCCCCTCTACATCGGAACATCCGTCAACATCGCGGGCCGCGTGCGCGGCTACTTCACCGGTTCCGAGAAGCGCACCCGCATGCGGCACATGCTGCGACTCGCCGAGCGCGTAGAGACGATCGAATGCGCGCACCGGGTCGAGGCACAGGTGCGTGAGCTCCGATTGATCTCGGGAACGAAGCCCCCGTTCAACCGGAAGTCGAAGTACCCCGAACGGCTCAGTTGGCTCCGACTGACGAACGAGGCCTTCCCCCGGCTGTCGGTCGTGCGCACCCCACCCGAGGCGGGCGCGCACTGGCTCGGCCCCTTCACGTCTCGGCGGCTCGCCGAGGAGACCCGCGACGCGGTGCTGGAAGCCGTGCCGATTCGCCAATGCACGACCAAACTGTCCGTCCGGTCGACCAGTCCCGCCTGCGCGCTCGCCGAGCTGGGTTGCCTCGCGCCCTGCCAGCATCGCGTCGACGTCGACGAGTACGGCGAGGTCGTCGCGAGACTGGGCACCGCGATCGCGGGCGATCCCTCCACCGTGGTCGCCGCGTTGCAGTCCCGCATCGGAGACCTGGCCGCGCGCGAGCGATTCGAGTCTGCGGCCGAGTTGCGGCGCGCACTCCGCACGTTCCTGCACACCGTGACGCGCACGCAGCGGCTGCGGGCGTTCATTGACGCCGGGGAACTCGTCGCCGCCGAACGCGCGCCGCACGGCGGTTGGGATGTCGCGGTAATCCGACACGGTCAGCTGGCCGCCGCCGACACGACTCCCGCGCGAACGAACCCGATGCAGGCGATCCAGGCGCTGCGTTCCTCCGCGGCGACGATCCCGGCGACAGACGCCCAGCTGGCCGGTGTGCGAGCCGCCGAGGCCGAGTTGCTGCTGTCCTGGTTGGAACGGCCGGAGGTGCGGTTGGTGCACGCGGACGTCGGCTGGTCCATGCCGACGCGATCCGCCGGGTCGTATCACGCGCTGCTCGATCGGCTCCGCGACGCGGACGTGGCGGCGGGCGTCGCCCGATATTGACCGTTTTCGCTTCCGATCGACGCCGGAAACCGTATCGGCACATCGAAAACGATCATGAGTGACGTATATCACAGTCACCCTTTGGTATCGATCTTCTTTGGATGCGCCCATGGCGACGACCGTCACTGTTGGACTCGTCACAGGCCCGACGAGCTGGACATTCCGGCACCGGCGGGACGTCACACCCCGCATCGGACATCGCGCCACAACCAAGGCGCCACAGGGCATCCCCGATGCCATTGGGGCACCGACAGTCGGATTCGCGACATAACACTGGTGCCTTCGACGCCGTCGACGGAAGGTGGGGGTGCAATGATTACGTACCCGCGTTCCGCATAGGCCGATTCGGCCGGCGAACCGGACGATCTGTAAGCACCAACGGTCGGAGGTGTCACATGTTGCGGACCATACTCAACCGGTCCAGCGCGGATGACCCCTGGAACCTGACCGGGCGCGTCGCCGAGCTCGAGGCCAGCCACAAGACCAACCACTCGGCGCCTCGCATCCCGTTGCTGCGCAAGGCGTACCGGATCGCGGAAGAGATGCACCGTGGCCAGAATCGCCGCAGCGGCGAGCCCTACATCACGCACCCGATCGCGGTGGCCACGATCGTGGCCGACCTTGGACTGGACACGACCAGCGTGGCCGCGGCGCTACTCCACGACACGGTGGAGGACACGAGCTATACCCTGCAACGACTGCGCGGCGACTTCGGCAACGAGGTCGCCCTTCTCGTGGACGGGGTCACCAAGTTCGACAAGGTGTACTTCGGTGAGGCCGCCGAGGCCGAGACCTTCCGCAAACTGATCGTCACGGCCGGGCGCGACATCCGCGTCATGGTCATCAAGCTCGCGGACCGCCTGCACAACATGCAGACGATCGGCGCCAAGTCCCGTCCGTCGCAGATCCGCATCGCGGAGGCGACCCGGGACGTCCTCATCCCCCTCGCGGATCGCCTCGGCCTGTATGTGGTCAAACGCGACCTCGAGGACATCGTGCTGAAGACCGTCGACGAGGCCGCCTACGCGGAGATCGACGCCTATCTCAACGACAACGCCGAGCGGGAGGCGCTCGTCAACGAGGCGACGACCTGTCTGCGTACCGCGTTGCGCCAACACCGGGTCACGGCCGAGATCATCAACCGACCCAGGCACCACTATTCGGTGTACCGGGAGATGGCCGTCAACCCCCGCCGCGGACCCCAGGACCCCCCACGCGTGGTCCTCATCGTCAACGGCCCCACGACCGACTGCTACGCCGCCCTCGGCGCCGTACACCGGCAATGGCGGCCCCTTCCCGGTCGCTTCAAGGACTTCATCGCGACGCCGAAGTTCAACCTGTACCAGTCGCTGCACACCTCGGTGATCGGTCCGGGGGACCGGGCGATGGACGTCCTGATCCGCACCCGCGACATGCACCGGGTCGCCGAAATGGGCATCGCCGCGCACCTGGCGCTGCACGCCGATCGCGGTTCCGAGAAGTCACCCCAGGAACTGGCGTGGCTCTCCCGGCTACTCGACTGGCAGCGCGACGCGGTCGATCCGGTTCGCTTCCTCGAGACGCTCAGGCACGACTTGGCCGATCAGCAGATCCTCGTCTTCGGATCGAACGGGCAGCAGCACATGCTCCCGATCGACGCGACGCCCGTCGATCTGGCCTACTCCACGGGCGCCAGCCACGGCGACCGTCTCATCGGCGCCTACGTCAACGGTCATCTGGCTCCCCTGTCGACGCAGCTCGGCGAGGGCGACGTCGTCGAGACGATCACGGCCGAACCGCAGAGCGGTTACCCCGGCCCGTCCCGCGAATGGCTGATGACGGCGAAGACCCCGCAGGCGCAGCTGCTCATCGGTCAATGGTTCGCGGGCCATCGAGGCCCGCATTCGACGGATTCGGCCCGCCGCGGCGAATCCCAGGCGATGTTGTCGGACCAGATCGCCGCCGGACGGCACCTCGTCGAACGGGCGCTGAGGCAGCGCGACCGTTCGCTGGCGTCGACGGAGCCGCTCATCCGGGTCGCCAGCGACCTCGCCTACCCCGACCTCGACGCCCTGTACCTCGCGATCTACGAACGCAAGCTCGACGCCGAGGAGCTGGCGGACAAGCTCATCGCGTCGGTCGACCGGCAGCCGGAGCCGGGCGTCCTCTCCGCGCAGCAGCAGTCCTGACCGCGTTCGTCCACCCCGACGAAATCGCTTCGGACCTCCTCTCCCCCAACGAAAACGGTGGTGGCGACGGTTTCCCGTCACCACCACCGTGGCGTTTCACCGATACCGGTGAGGCGCGCTTCTAGTTCTTTCCGGCTCCGACCTCGCGGCGCGCGTCGTCGCCTTCGATCTCGGGGTTCGCCGGCACCTGCTCGATCGGCCTGAAGAAGCCCTTGACGGCTGGCGCAAGGGCGCCGACCCGGTTCATCTTCTTCGGAACGACCCAGCCGTTGTACTCCAGATCGGTGTGGCCGTGTTCGTCTGGCGCGGCCAGTGGCTGGTGCACCTCGTAGAACCGACCGTCGGCGTCCCGTTTCAGGATGCCGGTCTCGATGCCGTGCGCCAAGACCTCACGGTCGTGTTGCTGGAGACCGAGACAGATCCGGTGCGTGATGTAAAACGCCAGTGGCGGAATCACGATGAACCCGATTCGGCCGCCCCAGGTCATCGCGTTCAAGCTGATGTTGAACTTGTCGGCGATGACATCGTTCGCTCCGGTGATGGTCGTGATGAGCCACATCGAGGTGATCATCGCGCCGATGCCGGTGCGGGCGGGAGCGTCGCGGGGGCGCTGCAACAGGTTGTGGTGCGCGCGGTCCTTCGTGAAACGCCGCTCGAAGAACGGGTACCCGCCGAGCATGATCGAGACGATGCCCATGCCGAGCACACCTGGCCAGAACGCCGCCGGGATCGTGAACCCGAAGGCTCTCGTCTCCCACGCGGGGAACAGTCGCACCAGGCCGTCGAGGTACATGACGTAGAAGTCGGGCTGGCTACCCGACGACACGACGGCCGACTGGTATGGACCGAACAACCAGATCGGGTTGATCTGGAACAGGCCGCCCATCAACGCGATGACGGCGAAGACGAGCATGAAGAAACCGGCCTGCTTCGAGGCGTAGTTCGGGAACATGCGGTAGCCGACGACGTTGTGCTCGGTACGTCCCGGCCCAGGCCACTGCGTGTGCTTCTGGGCGAACACGAGACCGACGTGGATACCGATGAGCGCCAACAGGATGCCGGGGATCAGCAGCACATGGAGGATGTAGAACCGCGTGATGATGACGGTTCCGGGGAACTCCCCGCCGAACAGGGCGTGAGACACCCACGATCCGACCAGCGGCACCGATTCCATGATGCCGCCCATGATCCGCAGACCCGTGCCGGACAGTCCGTCGTCGGGGATGGTGTACCCGAAGAGGCCCTCCATGAAGCCGAGGAAGAACAGGCCGACACCGATGAGCCAGTTCGTCTCACGCGGCTTCCGGAACGCGCCCGTGAAGAAGACACGTCCCATGTGGACGAGGATGGCCGCCATGAAGAGCAGGGCTCCCCAGTGGTGCATCTGTCGGATGATCAGGCCACCGCGGATGTCGAACGAGATGTTCAGGGTGGACTCGTACGCCTTCGACATCTCGATTCCGCGCAGCGGAACGTAACTGCCGTCGTAGTGGACTTCGACCATCGACGGCTCGAAGAACAGGGCCAGGAAGGTACCCGTCAACAGCAGCACGATGAACGAGAACAACGCGATCTCGCCCAGGAGGAACGACCAGTGGTCCGGGAAGACCTTGGTCATCAACTTCCGCGCGGGCGACGCCAGCTTGAACCGGTCGTCGAGCTCGGTGCCGACCTTTCCGGGCAGCTGTTGCACATCGAATTTTCGACGCTTCATGTACTAGTCACGCTCCCAAAACGCGGGGCCGATGGGCACCTTGAAGTCCGACTTCGCGATGAAGAAGCCCTCCTCATCGACATCGAGCGGCAACTGCGGCAGGTGCCGCGTCGCCGGGCCGAAGATCGGCTTGGCGTTGTCGGTGATGAGGAACTGCGACTGGTGACACGGGCACAGCAGTCGGTTCGTCTGTTGTTCGTAGAGACTCGCCGGGCAACCCAGGTGGGTACAGATCTTCGAGTACGCGATGTAGTTGCCCCACTGGGCGCCCTCGTACATCTCGTACGCGTTCTCCCGGGCCACTTGGGCGTCCGCGTCGCGCAGGTGGATCAGCAGCGTCGGAGAGTCCGCGTGGACGTTGGTCGCACCGCCGGGGATCGCCGGGAAGACCGTGATCTGACCGCCGACGCTCACCATGTCCGGACGTACGAGCGTGCCGTCCTGCAGCATGAGCCGGACGGGGTGACCGTCGTTGAAGCGGTCGCCGTTGAAGCCCGTGATGTACAGGTCGTCCTTCGGGTCGACCAGCAGCGCGCCGAGCGGCGCGATCGCGGCGAGGCCGAGCGGGGCCGAACCGAACAACAACGCGCGCTTCAACAGCGGACGACGCTTGATGCCGATCTCGTCGACCATGTGGCTGACGGTGGCACCCGCGAGGATCTTGTTCTCCTCGGTGGAGCCGCCGTCGTGCCGGTCCTGAACGAGTTCCTCGACCGGCAGCAGCTTCTTCGACCAGGTGAGGATGCCGATGCCGAGGCCGGCGAGGGCGAGTCCGAGGCACAGGCCGAGCATCGGCGTGTACCACTTGCTCATCACCGAGGCGCCGCCGTACTCGTACTCCCACGGCCAGAACGCGTACACGGCGACGAAGCCGAGGGCACCCAACCCCGCGAGCGCGAAGAAGAACGCGATCGTGCGTTCGATGCGACGTTCGGCCTTGGTCCCGGGCTGCGCGAAAGCCGGTTCGTAGTGAAGGATCTCGATGCCGTCGCGGCGCAGACCCTCCTTGACGATCTCGAACTTCGTCAGCTTCGGATCGGTCACGTCGACCGCGTCCGCGTCGCGCGAATCGTGGTTATCCGCACTCATGGTTTAAGACTTCCCCGCAATCCACAGAGTAGCGACGGCCAGGGAGGCGATGCCCACGAGGAAGATCGCGAGGGCCTCAGTGGACGGGCCGAAACGGCCCAGACCCCAACCGCCGGGATCCTGGTCGGTGTTGACGTACTCGATGTAGGCGATGACGGCGGCCTTCTCGTCAGGAGTCAGCTGCGCGTCACCGAACACGGGCATGTTCTGCGGCCCGGTCAACATCGCCTGGTAAATGTCCATCGTGGACACATTGGCCAACGAGGGCGCGAACTTCCCGCTGGAGAGCGCGCCACCACCGGCACCGAAACCATGACAGCTCGAACAGTTGACGCGGAACAGCGCACCACCGTCGGCGAGGTCGGCGTTGGCGATCATCTCGTCCAAGTCGGCCTGGTCGGGACTCTCTGGGCCGCCACCGAGCTGCTGGATGTAAGCGGCGATGGCCTCGGCCTGAGCGGGGGTGAACACCGGGTCCTTGCGGACCGCCTGCGCATCCTGTCGCGCCATCGGCATGCGGCCGGAGTTGACCTGGAACTCGACGGCGGCGGAACCGATTCCGATGAGGCTGGGGCCGCGCCCCTCGACGCCCTGGGCGTTGGGGCCGTGACAGGTGATACAGCTCGTGTCGAAGAGGTCCTTGCCCTCTTCGGCCAGCTGCGTCAGCGACTCGGTGCTCTCATCGGCGTAGATACCGGGGGCGAAGGCCGTATACACACCGCCCACCAGGGCGAGCGCACCCACGAAACGGGCAAGCGTGCCGAGGCGTTTCCGCCACCGGTGTCGGCGTCTGGTTGGTGCAGCCACGGTTTTTGCCTCACCTTTTCGGTTAGTTCGGCGGCGTGCGCCGGAATCTCATGTAGTTGGTGTGCTCCACAGTGCCCGGTCGCCCGGGCGGCCAGTCACTTCAGGAAGTAGATCATGGCGAACAACGCGATCCAGACGACATCAACGAAGTGCCAGTAGTAGGACACGACGATGGCGGAGGTCGCCTGCGCGGGCGTGAACCGGCCCATGGTGGTTCGGATCAAGTAGATGACGAAGGCGACAAGACCACCGGCGACGTGCAGACCATGGAACCCGGTCGTCAGGTAGAACATGGAGCCGTAGCCGTCGGTACTGATCGTCAGTCCTTCGGAGACCAAGGTCCGATACTCGTTCGCCTGCCCGAGCACGAAGATCAGGCCCATCACGAATGTGAGGGTGAACCAACGTCGCAACCCGTGGACGTCACCGCGTTCGGCGGCGAACACGCCCATCTGGCACGTGAACGACGAGGCGATGAGTATCAAGGTGAACACCACCGCGTACCCGACATCCAGGTGCGGGGTGTGTTCAGCCCATAGTTCGGGTGCCGCCGCGCGGATCGAGAAGTACATCGCGAACAACGCAGCGAAAAACATCAGTTCGCTGGACAGCCAGACGATCGTGCCGACACTGACCATGTTGGGTCGTGTCAGGGAATGGATTCGCCTGGGATCAATGGTGGCTTCAGCCGCAGTCACGCGGTCATTATTGCCGCCGATCTTCTACGACGTGTGGCGGGGGGCGGATGCTCCGCGTGTCGCCGCAGAGGTTCGAGCCAAACCCCAGCGTACGGCCACCTCGGCCACGATACGGCGACCGGACCGTTACCAAGGGCGAGCGCGTCGGGTCGCGAGGATCGACGTCGTCGTGGCGGTACGCTCGCAGGAGACAGTGCCCGCTCGGTGGGGCGGCGTCGCCGGACGACGCCACCGATCAGGACACCGCGCTCGCCCGGCGCACGGGGGCGCGCTCGACCGTTGACCTCTGGCATGTGAAGGTTTCGTTCATGAACAGCACCTACACCGTTCTTCTCTACAGCGACAAACCGAAGGTGCGCGACGGCATGCGCTCGGCCATTGGGGACCGCCCCGTGCCGGACGTGTCCATCGAGTACCTGGAGGCGTCGGGCTACGACGAGGCGGTACGGCTGATCGACACCTTCGAGATCGACCTGATCCTTCTCGACGGCGAGGCGCAACCCGCTGGAGGCATGGGCATCGCCCGTCAGCTGCCCGACGAGTTCGACAACCCGCCGCTGACCTGCCTCGTCCTGGCGCGCGCCGCCGACAAGTGGCTCGCCGCCTGGTCCCGCGCCGACGCGACGCTCATGCACCCGCTCGACCCGATCCGCACCGGCGCCGAGGTCGTGGAGCTGCTGCGCTCCCGCTCCAGCGTCACCCGCTGAGGCCCGGCGACGAACACCCGCTCGTCCACTCCCCACATCACCGACCGCAGACCGTTAGAGGAGTTTCGGCAATGGTCGAGTACAGCTGGCCGCGAGTCCTGTCCGAGTTGCTGGAGCGCCGGGCGCTGCCCGCCGAGGCGACCGACTGGGTGATGACCGAGGTGATGTCAGGGGAGGCTTCGTCCGCCCAGCTGGCCGCGTTCGCGGTCCTCCTGCGCGCCAAGGGCGAGACCGCCGAGGAGATGACGGGCCTGGTCGCGGCGATGCTCGCGCGAACGGAACGACTCAAGCTCGGTTACGACTGCGCCGACGTCGTGGGCACCGGTGGCGATCGATCGCACACCGTCAATATCTCCACAATGGCTTCGATGGTCGTCGCCGGGTCGGGCGTTCCCGTCGTCAAGCACGGCAACCGCGCGGCCTCGTCGACATGCGGGTCGGCCGACCTGCTGGAGGTGCTCGGGATCCCGCTCAACCTGGGCCCGCAGGCCGTGACGCGGTGCGTCGAGGAGGCCGGCATCGGCTTCTGCTTCGCCGCACGCTTCCACCCCGGGATGCGGCACGCCGCCGCCCCCCGCCGGGAACTCGGGATTCCGACGGCCTTCAACTTCCTTGGGCCGCTGAGCAACCCGGCACAACCGCGGGCCGGGGCGATCGGCTGCGCCGACGTGCGCATGGCGCCGGTGATGGCGTCGGTCCTCGCCGACCGCGGGGCGAGCGCGCTCGTCGTCCGTGGTGAGGACGGTCTCGATGAGATGACGATCTCCGACGTGAGCCGCGTGTGGTTGGTCTCAAACGGTCAGGTCACCGAACATCTCGTCGACGCCCGGGAGCTCGATCTTCCGCGTGCGCCGCTGTCCGCGCTCGTCGGAGACACCGCCGCGTACAACTCGAGGGTCGCGCGGGAGGTGTTCGACGGCGAACTCGGTCCAGTGCGCGACGCGGTCGTGTTGAACGCCGCCGCGGCGATCGCGGCCTATGAGGGGCTGGACACCGACATCACCGACGACCTGCCCGGGGCGCTGCGACGCGGCATCGAGCGGGCCGTGACGGCGCTCGACTCGGGTGCCGTGGCACGGGTCCTGGAGTCCTGGGTCGCCGTCGCCAACGCCTGAGGCGGCGTCGATTGTGGGCGCGTGCCGCCCGTTGCCGGGGCACGGGACAACCTCTAGGCTGATCGGATGACCGACCGCCCGGCCGCCACCCGTAGACCGACATCGATATTGAGGTCTCTCGCGTACCGGGGCTTCTATCTCCTCCCGAAGTCGGTGAAGCGCCGCCTCGTGCGGTTGGCGACCCCCACGTACACACTGGGCGCCGTCATTCTCGTCTTCTCGCCCGATGAGTCGTCCATCCTGTTGCTCAAGCAACCCCCGGGCTTCGGTTGGGGCCTTCCCGCCGGTTTGCTGGACCGGGGCGAGCGCCCCGAGGAGACCGCGGTGCGGGAGCTCGCGGAGGAGACCGGCATCGTGCTGGACCGTTCGGCCGTGCGAGCGGCCACGCCGAACGCGGTCGTCCACACGCGAGGGCGTTGGGTCGACACCGTGTTCGTGGCGCATGTCGCGCCCGAGGAGGTCGAGTTGTTCGTGGACGGCGCCGAGGTGTGGGAGGCGCAGTGGTGGCCCGTGTCGGCCCTGCCGCCGATCACGGTCGCCGCCGCCCGACTCCTCGCCCACTACGAACTCGGTCCGTACGCGGACTACCCGCTCGCCGCGCGTCAGGACTGAGTGGCCGGGTTAGAGTCGACCCGTTCAGCGCCCACCAGCGAAGGAGTCCGCGACAGTGATCACCGCGATCGTGCTCATCGAGTGCGCCACCGATTCGATTCCCGAGGTGGCTCAGGCCATCGCCGAGCTTCCGGGCGTGAGCGAGGTGTACTCAACGGCCGGTGCGGTCGACCTCATCGCCGTGGTTCGAGTGCGGGACTTCGATCAGATCGCCGACGTCATCGCGGGCGGCATCAGCAAGGTGGACGGGGTCGCCGACACCGACACGCACATCGCGTTCCGCGCGTACTCCAAGCACGACCTGGAGTCGACCTTCGCGATCGGCTTCGAGGACTAGAGGTCGTCTCGTTCCTCAGATCCTGTGAGGCGGGGAAGTTCTGGCATACCGGTGTCGGCCATGCCTTCTGGCGTACCGAAGCACCGCGAAGGAGCTTCAACGAGGCGACGATGACCGTCGAAGCGTCCCAGCGTTCGACCCTGAACACCGCGACGCCACCGGAACCGATCCACCGGTCAACGGGACAACCTCTGAGGTTCAGCCGACGAGAGCCGCCAACGGCGCCGCTCCGATGCGCGTTGTCCCGGTCGTGGCGGTTTGATCCACGCAGCGACAGAGCGGGTGGACGGGCCATTCGCGGCGGCGCATTGACATCGAGGGACGCATCCGCAACGTGGTCGGACCGTCCACGACCTCGCCGTCGATGTGTTGCAGCGCCAGCGTCGTGGTGACGGCGACGGCCAACGCCTCGAGCGCGGCCTCCACCGTGGTGTCCGGCGCCTCCCCGAATCGAGCTCGGCTCCACTCGGGGTGCTCGTCACGGCAATGAAGTTCGACACAGTGGATGCACGGTGTGCGCCCGGGCACCACCAGCGGTCCGATATAGACGCTTCCTTCGAGGCTGTCGACGACGAGGTGTGGCAAGCCGCGACGGCGGTGCGCCTTGGCGGTCAGGGACGGGGGCTGCGAGGCGTTCACCACGATGCTGAAAGTCGGGATTCCATGGCGGTGGTCGGCACCGCTCCACACTCGACCCACCCCGGATCGTCGGAGTTCCTCGCACAAACGCGCCGACAACTCCCCCGCCCCGTTGACGAGCACGCGATGACCGCGACGTCGGGCCAGGACCGTACCCGCCGAGGAATCCCGGCGGTACGCCAATGCCAGCGCCTCCTGAGAGACGGCGAGGATACCGCCGGCCCCGCTCCCGGGCAGGGCGTCGGCGGCGACGAGCAGGTGGCGGCTCCGCAGCAGCCACCACAGGTCCTCCGCCTCGTCTCGCGGAACTCCGAGGCGCTCAGCGGCACGGAGATAGCCGCCATGATCGTTCCAGGCGCGAAGCGCGTTGATGAGGTCGGTCATGCGACCACCCGAGTGGTGGACCGTCACGGCCGTCTCCGGGTCCGCCCCCAGACGAAGTGCGTGCTCGGTGATGAGCGACATGGACAGTCCGGGAAGCAGTGTGTACGAGGCCATGTGACCATCCTGACAATGGTCACGTTAAGTGGCGGTAAAGTAACTTACTACTTGTCTCGCACTCGGACATCCGCCTTGCCGCACAGCTTCCAGGCCTCGTTCTCCCAGACCAGCGGGTAGGTGATGTCGGCGGTGTCGGCGCCCTGCTCGTCCTCGAGGGTCACCACGGCGTCGACGGTCGCGTGATCCCCGTCGATGCGTTCGGACTCCGGGTCGATCGTGTACTCGTACCGGATACGGGACTTCAGTTCGTCGATCTCTGCCTGAGGCGGTTCCGTGCCACCCCATTCGGCCCGTCGCTTCTCCTGGTTCTCCGCGCACAGGTAGTCGTACTGCGCCTTCAGATCGGCGCTCTTCTGCGCCGCGAGGTAGACCTCGAGGACCTCCGTGGGCGTCGACGAGGTCGGTTTGAGAACGAACACGAGGACCATGCCCACAATGGCCGCCAGGCTGACGGCGATCGCGACGCGGATGATGTTCATGCTGGCGCGGGATTTTCCCGGCTTGACGCCGACCGGTATGGGCTGACCCGGAAAGGACTGGGGGGAACCGGGATAAGTCATCGGGAGCCGCCCGGGGAACCCGTCATCAGAGTTGGCATGCGCTGACCTTAACGGGCACCCGCCAACGGATGTACATGTGTGGGGTGAGCCAGCGGAGAGCGAGCCCTGGGCCCACCCGGAGTCACTATTCGAAGTCGAAGCCGCAGACCTTCCAGCCGTCTTCCTGGATCAGCTGAACCGCGAGGGTCAGCGAATCGTCCGCCTCCCCCGTGACGACGACCGGCACGGTCGCCCGTTCGCCGGTGATCCGCTCGTCCCCGATCTCCCAGCTGAGGTCGACGTCCTCGGTGTCGGTGGGAATCAGGTCGCCGACCTCGGTGGTCGCCGGGTCGGACCGATGGTCTCGGCACGTCAACGCGTTGACCTCGTCGACGGTGGTCGCGTCGAAGTACTCCTCGACCACCTGACTCGGGGAACCGTTGCCGCCGACGAGTGTCAGCGCGATGGTGATGAGCACGGCGACGAGAACGACCATCGCGCCGACCCCGAAGAACAGTGGAGCCTTCTTCTTCGCGGGTGGTGTCAGGCCGTCGGGCTCACCGTCGGAATCGAGTCGCTGTCCTTGCGAGGGGTTGCTCAAGACATGGCTCCTGGATATGAGGGTGGGGCCCGCGGGCATTCCGCGTGCCCCACCTACAGCTCTTGGAGAGTGCCCCGTCACCCCGACACTCGCGCGCGGCGCGTGGCAGGGCGTCACTCGAGAAGACGGAGAACTCCCACATACCCGTGTCGTATGCGGGAGTTCCGACGACGCGGGCCGACGGCGCCTAGAACCGGCGCGATCGATCCGTCGCGTGAAGGACGGCGACTACAGTTCGAAGTCGAAGCCGCAGACCTTCCAACCGTCTTCCTGAATCAGCTCGAAGGTGATCGTCATCGGCTCACCATCCACAGTGGCATTCACCGGGACGCTGGCATTGTCGCCGTCGATCGTCTCGTCGCCGAGGGTCCAGCTGACCTCGGTTCCCTCCGCCTGGGACGGAACGACGTCGCCGAGGTTCTCGACCGTCGCCGGGTCGATCTGCTGCGCATCGCACGACAGGTCGTTGATCTCCTCGACGGTGGAGGCGTTGAGGTAGTCGTCGACGACACCGCTCGGAGAGCCGCCCCCGCCCAGAGTCAGAACGAGCACGACGACGACGCCGATCAGAACGAGGCCACCCACACCGAGACCGATGAACAGGGGAGTCTTGCTCTTCTGCGGCTGCTGCGGCGGCAGGAAGCTCGGCGACTGACCGCCATAGCCGGGCTGCTGCTGATATCCACCCGGCTGTCCCTGCGGCGAGTAGTTGGGCTGCTGGCCATAGCCAGACTGAGGAGTCTGACCGTGACCCGGCTGTTGACCGTATCCGGGCTGCTGGCCGTACCCCGGTTGCTGACCGTAACCCGGCTGGCCCTGGTAACCACCGGGCTGCTGGTTGGGGTCGGGATACTGTCCGCCTGGTGGCGGGTAGCTCATGAGATTTCTCCGTCCATTATGACCTAAGCGTGCTCGCGTACCGGTGGCTGCCATTGGCGGATGCACAAACGACTCATCCACCAATGGATAAGAAACCATTGGTGGATGAAGCATTGCCGACGGAGAGAACCCAGAGACTATTGGGGTCCGAGTTTGCGGGTTCCGGTGTAGTACTCGAAGATCAGGCCACTCGCCGAGACGATGACGGCGATGCCGCCGATCGCGATGATCCACCACTGCCAGAACACGACACCGATACCCGTGACGGACGCGCACAGCGCGACGCCGAAGGGCCAGTAGCTTCCGGGAGAGAAGAATCCGACCTCACCGGCGGCGTCGGCGATCTCGCCGTCGGCGCGGTCCTCGGGCCGGAGGTCCATCCGCCTGGCGATGAAGGCGAAGAAGCCCCAGCACATCGCGGTCAGGGTTCCCGTCAGGATCAGCGCGACGAAACCGATGTACTCGATGGTGCCGCCGTCGTACCAGGTCCACCAGCCGTAGATGCCGGCGAACAGGTACATGCAGGCCGTGAAAATTCCGAAGATGTGCGACTCAGTCTTCATCGGTGATCCTCTAGCTCGCCTTGCCCGAGTTGGGCTTGGTGTCGAACGGCTTCGTCGTCGTCGCGAACGGCTCCTGGCCGATGGCCTCCAGCGCCTCCGGCGTCGACATGCCGTCCACGCGGTGGGCCAGGAACTCGTCGTAGTCCTCGCTGGACACCGCGCGCAGTTCGAAGTTCATCATCGAGTGGTACGCCCCGCAGAGCTCGGCGCAACGTCCGACGTACGCGCCCTCCTGCGTGATCGTGACCTCGAACTGGTTGTTGAAGCCCGGCATGACATCGCGCTTGAACAGCAGGTCCGGCACCCAGAACGAGTGAATGACGTCGTTGGAGACCTCCGTGAAGAGGATGGTCTCGTCGGTGGGAACCACCAGCACGGGAATGTAGTCGCTGTTGCCGACCGTCGCGACCGGACGCCCGGGGCCGTCACCGTCGGGGTCGGTCTCCGGGTAGGAGAACTCCCAGTTCCACTTGAACGCCGTCAAGGTGATCTCGCGGTCGGGGTTCTCGCTGATCTTGTTGACGTCGGTCTGGATCACGGCGGTGAAGTAGAACAGCACCGCGATGACGACGAACGGCGTCACCGTGAACAGCATCTCGATCGGCAGGTTGTAGCGCGTCTGCACCGGAAGCTCGTCGCTCTTCTTGCGGTAGCGGATGACGCACCAGAAGATGAGGCCCCACACGAAGACCCCGACGGCGAGGGCGGCGATCGCCGAACCGATCCACATGTTGAACATCTGTTCCGACTGTGGAGTCGGCAAGCGCTGTGGCCACCCGAAGGCGAAGGCATCCGAGACGGTGCATCCGGCCAACAAGGGCACGAGCATGCCGAGGGAGACGGCGATACCGAGGGTGCGGCGCGCCTTGCGCGAAGCCGCAGACGACTGGCTTTCGACCACCTGCTCAAGCCTTTCTGGGCAGTCACTGTTGCGGTACAGTGTGGGCACACCACACCTCTCCGCACTGGCGAGACGGGTGTGAGCCTACTTGGCGGCGGCGCTGTTGTGGGGCCAGGGGGGTGCGTTCTTCGACAGCGTGTCGTTGAATAGGGCAATGACCTCCATTTATCTCGACGCGGCCACCGCCGCGCCTCTGCATCCGGTCGCTCACCAGGCACTCCAGGCCGCCGCGGACGACGGCTGGCACGACCCGTCACGCCTATATGGACGTGGCCGGGCGGCCCGGCGACTCCTCGACGCGGCCCGCGAGACGGTCGCCGACGTGCTCGGAGTCACCGCGCCCGAGGTGTCGTTCACCGCCAACGGCACGGCCGCGATCGCCACCGGCATCGCCGGGGCGTTGTCGGCGAACCGCCGCCGGGGAGACGTCCTGGTGCACGGCGCCGTCGAGCACTCGGCGGTCCTGCGGGCGGCCGCCCTGCACACCGACGCCGGGGGAAGGCGCACGTCGATCGGGGTGTCGCGAACCGGTCGCGTCGACGTCGACGCGATCGAGGCGGCCGTCGCCGAGGGAGACGTCGCGCTCGTCGCCGTACAGAGCGCCAACCACGAGGTCGGCACGCGGCAACCGATCGCGCGGATCGCGGAGGTCGTCGAAGGCGCTCCACTGTTCGTCGACGCGGCCGCCAGCCTCGGACACGACGCCGTCGGCGACCACTGGTCGATCCTCGCCGCCAGCGCGCACAAGTGGGGAGGTCCGTCGGGCGTCGGCGTGCTCGCGATTCGCAAGGGGGTCCGGTGGCACAGCCCCGACGGTTTCGACGGGCACCGGGCCGAGACGCCCGGCGGGCTCGACATACCCGCGATCGTCGCGGCGGCGGCGGCGCTACGAGCGGTCGAGACGGAGCGGAACACCGAGACGGACCGGCAACGCGCCATGGTCGACCGGCTCCGACACGAGGTCCCCGCCGTGGTGCCCTATGTGGAGGTCGTGGGCGACCCGGAGGACCGGCTGCCGCACATCGTCACCTTCTCCTATCCGTTCGAGAGCGGCGAACCGCTCATGCTCGAGCTGGACCGGGAGGGGTTCGCCGTCTCGGCGGGTTCGGCCTGCTCGGCGTCGCGGCTGCGCCCGTCACACGTGCTCGAGGAGATGGGCGTGCTGGCGACCGGAAGCATTCGCGTTTCCCTGCATCCGGGCGTCACCGAGGAGGACGTCGATCGCTTCACGGAGACGCTGGCGCGCGTCGTGGCCCGGCTGCGCGACGACGCCGGAGCCACCGACCTGTGATGCGCGTCAGCGAGATTCGGCGGGCAACAACGGCGGCCCCGGCCACTCCTCGTAGATCAGGTTCGTCGTCACCGACGCCACCTCGGTTCGCGCCGTGAACTCGTCGAGCACGACCCGCTGGAGATCCGAGACGTCCGTGACGGCCACGTGCACGAGGAAGTCCTCGCGCCCGGTCACGTGGTAAAGCGCCCGCACCTGGGGCAACGCGCGCACGGCCGCGACGAAACCGGCGACGACCGGACGGCGATGCGGACGCAGCGTGACGGCCAGGAAGGCCTGGAGCCCACGGCCCAGCCGGGCCGGATCGAGGCGCACGGTGTATCCGATGATCACGCCCGCCGCGCGCAGCCGCGCGACCCGGTCCATGCACGTCGACGGGGCGATCCCGGCGGCCGCCGCGAGGTCGCGGTTCGTCGTCCGGGCATCGTTCTGCAAAACCCGAAGAATCGTCAGGTCCACCGAATCCATGCTGATGCTTTCGGCCATGAACCGAATATTATTCGGACGATCGCCTGTTCGACCGCACCTGTCGCCATCCTGACGTCATGACGCACTCCCTCAGCACCAGAGCCGTCCACGCCGGGCGCGACGACCTGCTCGACCTCGGCGTGCACGCTCCCCCGCTCGACCTGTCCACGACGTATCCGGCCGTCGACTGTGGCCTGGAAGCGGACCGCATCGCCGCGTTCGCCGCCGGCGGTCAACCGCCCGGATCACCCCTGTACTCACGGCTCCACAATCCGACCGTCGCCCGATTCGAGACCGCGATCGCCGCGTTGGAGACGGCGGACGCCGCGGTCGCGTTCGGCAGCGGCATGGCTGCCCTGTCGGCGTGTCTGCTCGCGGTCGCCCACGCCGGCCGGCCGCACGTCGTCGCCGTCCGCCCGCTGTACGGCGGCAGCGATCACCTCCTGAACTCCGGGCTCCTGGGCACCAGCGTCGACTGGGTCGAGCCCGAGGGCGTCGCCGCCGCGATCCGGCCGGACACCGGCCTCGTCGTGATCGAGACCCCCGCGAATCCGACGCTCGTGGAGATCGACATCGCGAAACTCGCCGAGGACTGCGGGAACGTACCGCTCCTGGTGGACAACACCGTCGCGACACCGGTGCTGCAACGCCCCATCGAGCACGGCGCGGCGGTCGTCGTCCACAGTGCCACCAAGTTCCTCGGCGGGCACGGCGACGTCCTCGGCGGCGTCGTCTGCTGCGCCGAGGAGTTCGCGGCACGGGTACGCCAGATCCGCGTCGTGACCGGGGCGGTCCTGCATCCGCTCGGCGGCTATCTACTGCATCGGGGACTCACCACCCTGCCGCTGCGGGTACGCGCGCAACAGGCCACGGCGGAGGAGCTGGCACGTCGGCTCGGCGAGCACGACCGCGTGGCCCGCGTGTACTACCCGGGTCTCGACCGGGACCGTCCGAAGCAGATGGACGGCGGCGGCGCGCTGCTGTCGTTCGACGTCACCGGGGACGCGGCGCGGGTCGTCTCCGCGGTCCGGCTCGTCACGCCGGCCGTCAGCCTCGGCAGCGTGGACACCCTCATCCAGCACCCGGCGTCGTTGACGCATCGCGTCGTCGACGAGATCGATCGGGAGGCCGGAGGCGTCACCTCGGCCATGCTGCGCCTGTCGATCGGTCTGGAAGACGTGGATGACCTCTGGGCCGACCTCGAACGCGCCCTGGCCGCCTGAAACGGTTGTGGGAACTCGGTTTCCGACGCTTCACGGCGTGGTCGGCGCCCCTGCACCGTAATCCGGCACGCGGGGGCGTCGAGGACCGACCCCTCCACCCCGAGCCGTGCGACGAAGGATTCCCACGCCCAGGACCGTCCGTCGCCTCGCCCCGAACGTGCGAGGCGGTCGGACGGATGTCGCCGGATCCACGACCGGCCAAGGGATCGCGAGCCCAACGGACCTTGGTCGCCGGCCATCCGTACCGGACGCCCGCCGTCGCCGCCTCTTTCGGAGCGACGGATTCCCGGCTACACGACGGCGACCTCGGTCGGCGTCTCCTGTGTGGACAACTTGCGCACCTGAACCCCGAGCACGCGGTCGATCGGGCATGGACCGTACTGCACGGAATCGCGGCTTCGAGGATGGTCGCCGAGCACGATGACGTGACCATCCGGGACCTGGCCGTGCCGCCCCAGTCTCGCGGGGAACGGTTCCCCGGAGACGGCGGCGACGCGCTTGATGCACCAGCCCTCACCGGCCAGGTCGACCTCCTTCGGGGGAGGCCCCGACCATCCCGTCTCGGGATCGGGTTCGGCGACCACGACGATGCGACCCCGCGAGACGCCGGCGACCCCCCGTCGCACCAACACCTTCTGGCCGGGGTACAGGGCGGGCGACATGCTCATGCCATCCACTGTGATCACCACGAAGTTCCGGCGCACCCACGTCGAACCCGCGATCGCCCCGAGCAGGGCCCCCGCCCCCATCATCGCCGCGCCCAACCATCGATTCCGCGTCATGGCTGCCGATTCTAGAGGTAGTGCCGTCCTATCCCAGGTCCCGCGAGACGCGTGTCAGGGCAGGCGTGGCGGCTCGCACGTGTGGAGCTCGGCCCGCACGGGGGCCGGATCCTCGGTGGCCCAATGAATCGCCGGATGTCGGCCCCGATCCGGACTCGACATCCGATCGGGGAGAGCGGGCACCACGACGAACCGGCCCGCGCTCCCGAAGGAGTGCGGACCGGTTCGGTCGAGCCTCCAGATCGGACTCTCATCGTCCGATCCGCGTGTTCAGTTCGTCGAGCTCTAAGCGGAGCCGCTAGTCGACGGCGTGGATGACGTCCTTCTTCTGCGCGAAGTGACAGGCCACCGGGTGGTTGCCGTTCTCGCGAACGACGGGCTCGGGAATGTCGTTCTTGCAGATGTCGGGGGCCTGTTCGGCGGCCGGGACGGTCTCCTTGTCCTCATCAGACGCCGTCTTCGCCCACTCCTCACGCGCCTTGAAACACCGCGTCCGNAACCGACACCCCGACGGAGGATTCGCCGGCGACGGCACATCCCCCTCCAACACGATCTCCACCCGCTGACCACGCAACGACGGATCCGGCACCGGCACCGCCGACAACAACGCCTGCGTATACGGATGCATGGAGTTCTCGTAGACGTCGTCCTCGGTACCTACCTCGGCCACACGCCCGAGGTACATGACCGCGACGCGGTCGGCGATATGACGAACCACCGACAAATCATGCGCGATGAAAATATAGGACAGACCCAACTCATCCTGAAGCTCCTCAAGAAGATTGATCACCTGCCCCTGAATCGAC
>NZ_CBCRZX010000032.1:47886-53059 GCF_965137155.1 Stackebrandtia soli | reverse complement strand
GCCTTGGGCGGNCNCCGTCTCTGTGTCCCGGACGCACTGTGGCCCCGGTCGCGTGCGGATGCCCGAGAACGCGACGCGGCGACGCTGCTGGCAGCCTGACGGGATGACGTCCACCGAACTCGCCGCCCGTATCGCGGCCCGCTCTCACCTCACCGGGGAGTTCGTTCTCCGGTCGGGCGCGACCGCCACCGAGTACTTCGACAAGTACCTGTTCGAGGCCGACCCGGTGCTGCTGTCGGACATCGCCGACGCACTCGCGCCGTTGACCGGGGAGCCGGATGCCTTGGCGGGCCTCGAACTCGGTGGGGTGCCGATCGCGGTGGCGTTGTCGCGGGTGACGGGCCTGCCGAGCCTGTTCGTGCGCAAGGAGGCGAAGCCGTACGGGACGAGGCGACTCGCCGAGGGCGGCGAGGTCGAGGGCCGACGCCTGCTCATCGTCGAGGACGTGGTGACCTCCGGTGGTCAGATCATCGCCTCGGTGAACGCGCTGCGCGACCGTGGCGCCGTCGTCGAGCGGGCGATCTGCGTCATCGACCGCGAGGCGGGCGGCCCCGCGAACCTCGCCGAGGCGGGCGTCGAGCTGTCCGCGTTGTTCACGATGACGGAGCTGAGGGCCGGTCTGAACCGCTGACGGCGCGTCGATGGCAACCCGATGGACACGCCACCGCGCCACCCGTTACTCTTATACCGCTGTACATGGCACGCGGACGTAGCTCAATGGTAGAGCCTCAGTCTTCCAAACTGATTACGCGGGTTCGATTCCCGTCGTCCGCTCCACGAGAAACCCCCAGGTGAGACGTCACCTGGGGGTTCCTTTATGGATACAGTTGCCGGATTTCGTGCCCTCCGCGTGCCACTTCGTTCCGGCGGCCCGATTCGGTCCGGAGCGGGGAGGCCGAAACCGCGGTGCGGGTCGGCGCGCGGCACCCTCGCGCTCGGCTCGCGGTCAACGGGTGCGCGGCGGGGTTCGCGGCGACGCGTCGATCCCCGCTCGCACGGCGATCGTGGGACACGGGGCTGCTCGCTTCGACGTCGACTGGGCTCGGCGACCCACGTGCCCTTTGGCGGACCTCACCGGCTCAGCCGGGGTGGGCGTGGCGCGGGGTGTAGTTCGCGGGGCGCGGGCCGTAGACGTCCGGTGTGGAGTCATCCGACTCGTCGGGAAGGCTGCCGGAGTCCATCAGGCCCGCGACGAAGGCCCTCAGCATGCACAGCTCGTCGAGAACCGCCTCGGACACGTACCCGCCGTCGGGGCGACCCCGCTCCGATACCCGCACGATTCCCTGTGTCCTGGCCATTCCCCGATAACTACCCACCCGCGCGGCGAACTCCCGCGCGGTCACACGCACAACTGTCACGGTCTCATTGTGGTCGCGGCGCGCGGTTCGTCATGGTCAGCGACACGCGCGGTCCCACGATTCGGATTGCTCTACTGTGTCCTGTCCATGTCGGTCGATCGTGGACGACGTGGGGCCACCCGCGCGTGCGTGGCGTCGATGGCCGCGTCGAGCGCTCCCTCGACGCCGTAGTGCCGCGCGAGGGCGAGGGTGTTGTGCAGCAGGTCTTCCAGCTCCTCGGCGAGCGCCGACGGGTCGGGCTCGCCGTGTTTGTCCACCTTGGCGCCCTTGCGTTCGAGATGGTTGACCGCGGTCGCGATCTCTCCGAGTTCCTCGGTCAGCCGCGCGAGTATCACGAACGGCGAGTCCCCATCGTCGAAGGTGGCCCGGTACCCGTCGGCGATCTCGTAGAGCTTGTTCAGGCGGTCGGTCATCGGCGAATGGTATTCAGGGGTGTCCATGCCTACTTCTTCATCGACCGGACGTAGTCGTCGATGCCGTCGAGGAGCCGCTCCAATCCGAACTGGAGCGGTTCGTCGACATTGGCCGCCTCCAGATCGGCACCGAACACCTCGGGGCTCGCGATCGCCGCGAGGGCCGGAAATCGCCCGTCCGTCAGGACCTGGGTGAGCGTCTCGTCGTAGGGGGTGTGCCCCGGGGCGTCGGCGACGTCGAGGGACAACTTGGCGAGGCCGCGGATGGTTCCGAGCAGGAAGGTCGCGGTCGCCATCTGGTCGCCCGGCCGGAGACCACTGTCGTTCAGCGCCTGGATGAGTTGGTCGAACCAGGCGAGCTGTCGGGGGCCGATCGGCGGCGATGACAGGGTGACGCGGGCCATCCACGGCTTGCTCATGTAGAGGTCCCACAGACTGGACATCCACTGTCGCGTGCGTTCGCGCCAGGTCTCGCCGGTGAGCTCCGGAGGGTCCTCGGTGGCAACGTCCATCATCACTTCGATGAGGACGTTCTTGCTCGACACGTAGTTGTACAGCGACATCGTCGTGTACCCGAGTTCGCCGGCGACACGTTGCATCGAGACGGCCTCGATGCCGTCTCGGGTGGCGATGTCGATCGCGGCGCGGGCGATCTGTTCGACGCTCAGTTTGGGTCGTGGTCCGCGTGTGCGGCGGGGTTCCTCGCCCCACAGCAGTCGGATGGCTTGCTTGGTGTGGTCGTCGTTGGGCACCGGTTCTCCTCGTGGTCGCGGCACCCATCCTAAAACTATGTATGGTGTACATTTATTAATGTATGTCATACATAGTTAATTCCCCAGTGCCCCCAGTGAAGGGAGACAGTGTCATGACATCGACACTGCCGACATCGACCCCGACCGTTTCATCGGGCGAATCGCCCGGTGTTCGCTGGTGGCGACGCCCGTGGGTGATCCCGCTCGCCCTCGTGGCGTTCGTCTTCATCGGCTTCTCGCTGCCGCGCTACCTCACCTTCGATCCCGCTCAGTCGCTTGTGGAAGCGCCAGATGGGATGACGTCCCACTATCCGATGCTGGTGGCGCACGTCTTCTTCGGATCGATCGCGATGCTGACGTGCTGCCTCCAGGTGTGGCCGTGGCTGCGGCAGCGCCACCCGCGCGTCCATCGGATCAGCGGCCGGGTGTACATCCTGGGCGGCGTGCTCCCCAGTGGACTCATGGGACTCACGATCGGCGCGGTCAGTGTGTTCGGCCCGGTGATCCAGGTCAGCAACGTCATGCTGGCGCTGCTGTGGCTCGGGACGACGGCGGCCGGTTACGTGGCCGCGCGGCAGCGACGCTTCCGGGACCATCGACGTTGGATGGTCCGCAGTTTCGCGCTCACCATGTCCATCGTGATCAATCGGATTCTCCTGGTGCCGTTGATCATCTGGCTCTTTCCTCAGCAGGAGACGACCTTCGGAGGAAGCGAGTTCGCCCTGATGCAGGCGGTCTCCGGACTGACCGGATGGATGAGCTGGACCATCGCGCTCATCCTCGCCCAACTGTGGTTGGATCGGCGGCCCCGTCGCGTCGCACGCGTGTCGGTCGGCTGACGAAGGAGCTCGTCGAAGTCCCGTCGCGGCGACGCGGCGGGACGGACCCGCCCGGAGTGTTCTAGCGCCTGGCGGCCTTGGCGGTGAGGACGGTCGCCCGGGGCGTCCAACCGAGCCGCCTGTAGAGGCGTTCTCCGTCGGGGCTGGCGATCAGGAGTCCGGTGCGCGCGCCCGCCCGTACCGCGGCGTCCGTCAGCGCGGACATGACGACGCTGCCGAGTCCTCGTCGCCGATGATCGGGATCGGTGCGGATCTCGTGCGCGACGGCGTCCCGTCCGATGACGGCCGTCATCCCGCTCGCGGCCGTTGTCCCGTTCTCGGTGGACAGCCGCGCGTGCCACACGCCGTCGGTCTCGATGACCCGGACGGAATACGGCGGTCGTGCCTCATGGTGCGGATGCCCGATGAGGTCGGTGGTCATGAAGGTCTCCGGATCTCCGAACACCGTCAAACCCGCCGCCTCCAGCACTTCCCGTGTCACGTGCGGACGTGTCGTCATCGTGGTGAGCCAGGTGAGCGGCCCCGCCGAGATGACCAGCTTCGCGAGCTCCGCCAGGCTCTCGGGGTGCTCGTCGGCGTGCAGCGCGAAGATCTCCTCGTGCCGATTCGCCGCGGCGACCGGCACCCGCAGCGCCACACCCGTGTCGACGGCGGCCGCGAGACCCCGACACCGCCCCCAACCCGGCTCCCACCGGCGCACCAACTCCGCCACTGAGCCATCGTCAATGATCACTTCGCCGATGGTAGCCAAGGTTTCGCCGGACGCTCCTCTGCTTCCGATTCCCCGACGCGGTGCTGAGCTGCGATCGTTCTGGCAGGGCGGCGCGGGCTTTCGCTTGCGGCAGAATGATTCCTGGGCTTGGTCGACCCGCCGATGCGAGGACGGGAGTGAGCGTGGACGAGTTCCTGGCCCAGGCGGGGGCGTGGGCCGAAACACTGAGGCGACGACACGGAGCCGGGGAGCCGGACGTCGTAGCCGATCGCGGGGACTCGTCCGTGTCTTGGTGCTGTGGATCCTCGCGCGAGTGCCGGTCGTGCCCGTGCGATTCGTCGCGTTGATCCCAGCCGGCTTGCGCGCGCTGAGTACCGTGCCCTGGTGACGCATGTGGGCTATACGGAGATCGAGGTGGGCGCTGGCGGCGTCGTCGAAATCGCCGGGGACGACCTCGTCAGTGTCCTTCGCGTCCGCGGTGGCGCCGTACATCTGGAAGGCTACGACTGTCGCGGCAGCATCGGCAAACTCGCGCTGCGGACGGGATCAGCGCGACTGTCTCTGAACGAGCTGGACGAGCTGTGCGCGTGGCTTCGCGCCCCCGCTCCGGAATCCATAATGGAGCACGCGAGCGCGGTGCTGCGGGTCCTGTCTCCCGGACGTTACGGAGTCCGCCTGTTCACGGGGAACAAGGGCACGATCGTCAAGCCTCATGGCGGGGACGGGCTGGTCGGCTGGTATCCGCACGAGCCGATGTCGGTTCTGCTGCCCACGGAGACATGGCCGCCGAGTGATCAGACCACCGTCGACGCGTACACGCGGCGGATCGACGCCGGTGGACGCCCGGCGGCCGTCGTGCTCCGGGCTGAACCGGGAAAGGTCGCCTCCACCGCCTACATCCTCGACGGACACCACAAGCTCGCGGCCTACGCGGATCGTCGCGTCCGGCCACGGCTGCTGGACATCGCCCACCTCGACGCCCGGCCGCTCACCCGCGCCGAGGTCGACGCGGTGATCCCGAGCGGCCATCCGAGGCGGGCGTACTTCGACGCGNNGTTNGNNCAGTCCTGGTCACGCGTTTCAATCGACCTCCGTCGGG
>NZ_CBCRZX010000032.1:0-47876 GCF_965137155.1 Stackebrandtia soli | reverse complement strand
CCGCGACAAGGCGGCGCGCCCGACGGAGGTCGATTGAAACGCGTGACCAGGACTGACCGGGAACCCGCGTCGAACCGAACGCGTCCAGAGGTCGTCTCAGGTCGTGCGAGGCGATTAGTTCCGGCAAACCGTTGTCGGCCATGCCTTCTGGCGTGCTGGAGCAGGGCGGACTTCGACGACGCGGCCGGTGGTCGAGCCGTGTCCGCGGTTCGACCATGAACACCGTCGACGCCGCCGGAGCCGAACCGCCGGGTGACCCGACAGGCTCTAGGCCGAGAAACCCCGGCGGTCGTCGCGTTGGTCCGGCTGCTCGGCGAGGAAGCGCTCGAATTCGGTGCCGAGTTCGTCGGCCGTCGGAAGGCGACCGTCATTGTCGGCGAGGAGGCTGCGTCGCGCGGCGGACTCGGTGAACATGTCGAACTGGCGTTCCAGGGCCTCCACGACGTCGGAGACCTCGGTCGAGTTGCGGACCTGCTCGTCGACCTCGGCGTTGACCTGGCGCGCCGTCTCACGCAGTTCCTCGTCGGGGACGGTGAGCCCCGCGGCGGTGGAGATGTGTTCGAGCAGGGTCACGGACGCCGACGGGTACGTCGACTCCGCGAGGTAGTGCGGGACGTGGACGGCGAAGCCGAGCGCGTCGTATCCGGCCTGGCCGAGGCGGTACTCGAGGAGCGAGCTGACGCTGCCGGGCACCTGAAGCTTCCCGGGACCCCACATGCCCGCCTCGTGAAGCAGGTGCGGGCTGGTGCCGTGCGACGTCACGCCCAGCTGACGCGTGTGCGGGGAACCCATCGGGATTCCATGCAGCCCAATGACTTTGCTGACGCCAAGGTCGCCGACGATGCCGATCACCGCGCTGACGAAACGTTCCCACTGCGTGTCGGGTTCGCGCCCCGTCAACAGCAGGAACGGAGTCCCCCGGTCGTCGCGCATGAGATGCAGCACGATCTCCGGTTGGGTGTAGGCCTCCCAATGGTCCGTGGAGAACAGCATGTTCGGCCGCCGAGAGCGGTAATCGATCAACTGGTCGGCGTCGAAGGTCGCGATGACACGACTGTCGAACTCCTGCAACAGGTGCCTCGTCACTCCCTCGCCGGCGGAACCGGCGTCGAGGAACCCGTCGAACTGATGGAGCATCACCGCACCGGTCAGGTCCGGCAGATCGGGGTCGAGCTGATACAGCTGCCGTGGATCCTGCACTGGTCATCCTTCCGCTTTATTCGGACATGGGGTTGTCAACGCGAGCGGGCGGCGGATCATTCCCGGTCGGCTCAGACCGCTTGACGCGCGAGGGCTCGTCGCATGACGACCGCGTTCGCCATGCCGGCCGGTTCGTCGGTCGCGACGAAGCCGTGCCGCTCGTAGGTGGCGCGGGCGGCGTCGTTGGTGGCGACGAACTCGAGGTAGACGCCCGGGTCGTCGTTGGCCGCCGCCCACGCGACGATCCGATCGAGGAGGGCGCCCGCGACACGGCGGCCGCGGTGCGTCGGCGCGACCCACATCGACACGACTTCGGCGTGCCCCGCGAGGTGCGGTGGACGATGTCCGCCGGCGAGACCGATCGCGGAGCCGGCGTCGAACGCGGCGAGGGCGATGCCGGACGACATCCAGTCGCGCCAGGCGTTCTCGTCTCGAACGGCGGCGTTGGAGTAGGAGCCCATGAAGCTGGCGGGGGAGTCGATGAGGGCGGCGAGCCGTAGCTCCTTCTTCAGCCGCCAGTCGTCGCGGCCCAGTTCGCGTATCTCGATGTCGAATGGCACGGTTGGCAGCCTAGAGGCCGTCTCGTCGTCCCAGGTGAGCCCGTCTCGGTTGACGTCAATGCGGTGATCCTCAGGCGCGCAGGCGTTTCGATGACGCGGTCGACGACCCGACAGCTCTTCCCCCGAGGTCGTGGACGCGGTATGGGGGCCGCCTGACGGGTGGTTCCGCCTCAACGGGGGACAACCGGAGCGGACGCTGAGGCGTTTCAGTGTCGTGGGGTCGGGGAAGGGGCGGGCCGCGAAGGCCCGCCCCCACAGCGTCGGTTCGCGTCAGACCATGGCGGCGACGGGGGCGCTGTCCTCGTCCGGTTTCGCCTCGGTGTCGGGGGTGTCGTCCTCGTCGACGAAGTAGTCGGCGGGTTTCGTGGCGTCGTCGCCGTCGGTGACCTTGAGCGCCCTGAGCACGAACGTCGCGATCACCACCACGATCAGGTTCACCGCGATCGCGAGGATGCCGACGTACATCGTCATCGGCGTGTCGATGCCGAGGTCGGCCAGCGGATACGCCGAACCGCCGAACGGGGCGCCCGTCACGGGGTTCTTGACGCTGTACAGCATCGCCATCCCGGCGACCATGCCCGCGCCCCAACCCGCGATCAACGCTCCACGGTGGAACCATCGGGTGAACAGTCCCAAAGCGACACTGGGGAGCGTCTGGAGGATGATGACGCCGCCGATCAGTTGGAGGTCGATCGAGAACTGGGTGTCGAGCAGCAGGATGCACGCCACCGCGCCGACCTTCACTATGAGCGACACCAGTTTCGCGACCTTCGCCTCCTGTCTTGGAGTGGCGTCCTTCCTGAGGTACTCCTTGTAGATGTTGCGGGTGAACAGGTTCGCCGCACCGATCGACATGATCGCCGCCGGGACGAGCGCCCCGATCCCGATCGCCGCGAACGCGACGCCCGCGAACCAGTCGGGGAACATGTCGCTGAACAGCTGCGGGACGATCGTGTTCTTGTCCTCGCCGACCATTTGGGTGTTCGCGGCGATCGCCATGAACCCGAGTAGGGCGATGAGGCCGAGGACGAACGAGTAGGCCGGCAGCGCCGACATGTTCCGCTTGATGACGTCGCGGCTCCTGCCAGCGAGGACGCCGGTCAGCGAGTGCGGGTAGAGGAACAGCGCCAGGGCCGACCCGAACGCCAGCGAGATGTACTGCAACTGGTTGGCGCCATTGAGGAGAAGGCCGTCGCCGGGCGCCTCGGTGGCCTCGAACTTCGCCTCCGCCGAGTCGAAGATGACGTCCCAGCCGCCGAGCTTGTACGGGATGTAGACGACGGCCACGATGATCACGAGGTAGATCAGGATGTCCTTGACGAACGCGATCAGCGCGGGGGCGCGAAGTCCCGACTGGTAGGTGTACGCCGCGAGGATCGCGAAGGCGATGATGATCGGCAGGTGTCCGTGGACGCCCATCGTCTTGAGGACGGCCTCGATGCCGACGAGTTGCAGCGCGATGTACGGCATGGTCGCGACGATGCCCGTGACCGCGACGATCAGGGCGAGCGTCGGGGAGCCGAAGCGCGCCCGCACGAAGTCCGCCGGGGTGACGAAGCCGTGCTGCTTCGACACCGACCAGAGTCTGATGAGGACGAGGAAGACGAGCGGATAGACGACCACTGTGTACGGTAGGGCGTAGAAGCCGAGCGCTCCGGCGCCCCACACGAGTGCCGGTACGGCGACGAAGGTGTAAGCGGTGTACAGGTCGCCGCCCACGAGGAACCAGGTGATCCAGGAGCCGAAGGCGCGGCCGCCCAGCCCCCATTCGTCGAGGTGTTCCATGTCGGTGGGCCGCCGCCAGCGCGCGGCGATGAAGCCCATCCCCGACACGACGAGGAAGAGCGCGGCGAAGACGGTCAGTTGGATCCAGTTCAGGTCGGCCATCGGAGGTCACCGGCCCTTCTTCTTTTTCGTGATCTGGTAGACGAGCGTGGTCGTGCCGACTCCGATCACGATGAACGCGAGTTGCAGCCAGTAGAACGTCGGAAATCCCAGCACGCGGGGTTCGTCCTTGTTGAACAGGAAGGTCATCAGCGGGATGACGATCGGGAGCAGCAGCAGCCAATTGGCCCAGCTGCGATCCGTGTTGGTGCTTCGGTCGCGGGGAGACACGGGTCCTCCGGGGTTGTCGTGCGGGTAGGTCGACACGGATGTGATCGGACACACAGTCGTGCTGAGGCGGGACATTAGCACTGATCGAGTGACCGCGTGGATAACGTTTTCGGCAGATTTTCCATCGGTTCGGTTTCGGTCAAGGGGCAGCTCGACGTCGATGTCGGCGCGCGGTTCCCGGTGTGAGTGAGGGAGGGAGATCTCCGCGTAATCAGTGAATTACCGAAACGAGATATTCATGCTTATCTATTGATTTGCGGGTCTCTGTCCCGATAACGTCCCTTTTGGTTGAAGTCGCGACGGCGTGTCGGAATCGTCGTGGTGGCGACGGCCGCTCGCTTAATCTATTTGCGACACAAGACCATCTCTAAAGGAGACAGTTGTGTTCATCACCTACGTCAGACGACTTCTCGCCGGTGCCGCCGTCACCGCGCTCGCGCTGTTGACGGTGCAGGCCGCCGGCGCGACGGCCGCCAACGCCGAGCCCACCACCCAGGCTCAGACGGTCTACTACACGGCCTACGGCTACGTCAGCCAGTCCCACAGCGCGGCGCAGATCTGGAACAACGCCGTGCCGAACTTGAACATGGTGTCGACGTCCAGCGGTGGCAGCATCGTCATCTACGCGACGAACAGCGGCGGCTCGCGCGCCTACCCGTGCGGTCTCGGCTGCGCCACGATCTACATCGACAACAACGACGTCGCGGCCGGGCACAACGCCCTCCGCATCGTCAGTCACGAGATCGGCCACGGCCACGGCCTCGGCGACAACTACAACGGAAACTGCGCCATCCTGATGTCCGGTGGCAGTGCCGGAACCGGCTGCACCAACCCGTACCCGAGTTCCGGCGAGGCCTCGGCGGTCAACTCCTGGTACGGCTTCGCGTTCGCGCCACAGCAGGAGACGAAGCCCGGCGTCTACGACCCGACCCTGGTCGGCTGACAAGGGCCCAAGTGATCGTGCGAGGCGAACCGTCTCGCACGATCACGGGTGGGCGAGGTTCGACGGCGACGGTCTCGTTCGTCGTTCGGTGGGCACCGGCTCCGACCCGATCGACCCGGCCGCGATTCCGCGCGGCGCGATTCGTGGGGCCGCCTCGGCGACGGGGCAGCCTTTCGCGTCCATTCGGTCGGTGATGCGAGACTAAACGGCATGAATACGCATGACCCGAACCAGGCTCCGCAGCGGTTGTTGGCCGGGGCCGTCGATCTGTCCTCCCTGGCTCAGACCGCCACGTCCGCGCCGTCGCAGCGGCAGGAGGCTCCCACCGAGCCCGCCGCGGCCGGTCCGGGCGTCGCCGTCATCGACGTGTCCGACGCGACGGTCGAATCCGAAGTCCTGCAACGGTCCCTGTCGAACCCGGTCGTCGTCATCTTCTGGGCGGCGCAGATGCCCGAGAGCGTGCAGTCGGTCGACCTGTTCGCGAAGCTCGCCACCGAGTCGGGTGGCACCTGGACCCTGGCTCGCGCCGACGTGGCGCAGAACCAGGAGTTCGCGATGGGCCTGCAACTGCGCTCGGTGCCGACGGTCGTCGCGTTGTGGCAGGGCCGGATTGTCGACGTGCAGGAGGGAATCGTTCCCGAACAGCTTGCCCGCCAATGGATTGGGCAGGTCGTGTCGTTGGCCGGCGGGGAGCCGCCCGCGATTCCCGTGGACCCGCAGCTGGAAGCCGCCGAGGAGGCGATGAGCAACGGCGAATACGACGTGGCCGAGGCGGCGTTCTCCCAGTACCTCAATGAGAACCCCGGCAGTGTGGACGCCGAGGCCGGGCTGGCGCAGGTCCGATTGCTGCGCCGCGTTACGGAGGCGGACGCCGACGCGGCGATGGCCCGCGCCACCGCCGACCCGAAGGACCTCGACGCGGGCATGCTCGCCGCCGACATCGAGGTCATCTCGGGCAACGCCGAGGCCGCGTACTCGCGTCTCATCACCTTGGTCCAGTTCTCCGCCGGTGACGACCGCGACCGCGTGCGCAAGCACCTGCTCGACCTGTTCCTCGTCGCGTCCCCCGAGGATCCGACCGTGGCAGCCGCCCGCCGCAAGCTGGCGTCGGTTCTCTTCTAGGACGCGGTTCTCCCGCCGCGCGCTCCGGGGGCGCCTCGTTTCGTCATCGGTGTCACTGACGACGACACCGGTGCTCGGGGGCGCCTCCGCCTCGCGAACGCGCGACGCGTCGACCCATACCGGCCGTGACGATTCGCGAGGTTACGGGGCAGGCGTCAAAGCCGACCGCACGGCGCCGCGCCCTCCACCGTTCGGCCGTTTTCGGTGGCCCCGGCCATCCCATCCAACGGCACGCGGGCTGCCCTGCGCGGTTTTGTGGTTTCCTTGAATGGTGAGATCCTTCGCCATTGTGGACGCGCCCTCGAACCTGGGCCTTCGTCCTCCGACACCGGGAAGCGTTCCCGGCTGCGCGAAGGCCCCCGGGGCATTGCGGGATCACCAACTCGTCGCCCGACTGTCCGCCCGCGACGCGGGTTGTCTCACGCCACCCCGATTCGACCCCGGCGATTGGCGGCCCGGCGACGGCGTCTGTCACGCGGCGGCGATCGCCGGCTACTCCCGGGCCCTGGCCGATCGCATCGACGCGATCATCGACGCCGGTGATTGGCCGATCGTGCTCGGCGGCGACTGCTCGATCCTGATCGGCTCGGCCCTGGCGATGAAGCGCCGCAGTGGTCCCGACGGCGCCCACGGTCTGATCTTCGTGGACGGACATTCGGACTTCCGGCACCCCGGCAACTCCGCGTACGTCGGCGCGGCGGCGGGGGAGGACCTCGCCCTCGTGACCGGCCGTGGCCAGCCCGACCTCACCGACATCGACGGGCAGCGCCCGTACTTCGACGCCTCGCGGGTGGCCGTCCTCGGCATCCGCGACGGCGACGAGCACCGCGTCGAACTGACGGCGTCCGGCATCGCGCACCGCACGGTGCCCCAACTGCGGGCCGCCGGCGCCGCCCGCAGCGCGGAATGGGCGATCGACCAACTCGGCGACGTCGCCGGCTTCTGGCTGCACGTCGACGTCGACGTCCTCGATCCGTCGGTGATGCCCGCCGTCGACGGCCCCGATCCGGGCGGCATCGCCCACAGCGAGCTTCAACAGCTCATCCGCGTCTGTGCCTCCTATGAGGAATGTCTGGGTATGGAGCTCACCGTCTTCGATCCCGACTACGACCCCGACGGCGAATACGCGGCGGCGATCGTGGAGACCTTGGCGCGGGCGCTCGCCTGAGGCTCCATTCCTTTGTGTCGCCTGCCGAGAATGGCACTCGGTGCCGTCCTCACCTGATGAAACACCGACGACCAGCACCCCCGCGAGGTTGCGGTGCCCCCCGCCACGTGAGGCCGACATCATGTGTGATTCCTGACGGTCGGACGTAGGCTCTTTAATAGCGCTACCCACAGCGGCGTGGGTACGAATGAACATGGGAGCTAGCAGACAGTGTTGGCGATAGTGTCGGACGAGGAAGACCGGGGATTCGACGAGGAGCTTCCCAATCGGGAGCGTCTGATCGCTGAGGCGGCGGAGCTGGCCGCCGACGACCACGACTTGGCCGCGCTCGTGCGGCTCTACTGGAGGCTGGTTCCCGACGAAGACCTGATGGGTCGTCGGGCCCGCGACCTCTTCGACGCCACTGTGGCTCATCGTGATCTGGCGTGGCAGCGTACGCCAGGTGAAGTGAAACTCGCCGTCACGACGCCCGAGTTGCCCGATTCCGACCCCTATTCGACGCCGAACCCCGCGTTGGTGCACACGTCGATCGACATCGCGACCGACGACATGCCCTTCCTGGTCGACTCGATCGCCGGTGCCCTCACCACCCGAGGCATCGACGTACACCTCATCGTGCACCCGCAGGTGCCGGTCAAGCGCGAAGTCATGGGCGCGTTGGACGTCGTTCCGGCGAAGCCGGAGGACGTCGACACGGTCATCGAGAGCTGGATGCACGTCGAGATCGACCGCATCCGTGGCGCCGAGATGGCCGAGGACATCCACAATGTCGTTCACAGCGTCCTCACGGATGTCCGCGAGTGCGTTGAGGACTGGCAGAAGATGCGCAAGGCCGCGCTCGATCTCGCCAACGAGATCGACTCCGACGGCCCACAGTGGCCGGTTCCGGAGAAGGACCTGACCGACGCCGGTGGGCTCCTTCGCTGGCTCGCCGACGACCAGTTCACGTTCCTCGGATACCGCGAGTACGACCTGGTCGACAGCGACGAGGGCCTCGCCCTGGAAGCGCGGATGGGGTCCGGCCTCGGTCTGCTGCGCGCCGACCAGGCCGGTCCGAAGCCGTTGAGCACGATGACGCCCGAGGCCCACGAGAGGGTCCTGGAGAAGCGTCTCCTCATCGTCACCAAGGCGAACTCCCGATCGACCGTCCACCGTAACTCCTACATGGACTACATCGGGATCAAGACCTTCGACGCCGACGGCAATGTGGTGGGGGAGAAGCGTTTCCTCGGCCTGTTCACGTCATCGGCCTACCTGTCGTCCGTGCGCGTGCTGCCCGTCGTCTCGCGTAAGGTCGCCGAGGTCATGCACGGCTCCGGTCTCGCGCCCCGCAGCCACTCGGGCAAGGATCTGATGGCGATCCTGGAGACGTACCCCCGGGACGAACTGTTCCAGATCCGCACCGAGGACCTGCTGCGCACCGCCATGGCCGTCCTCCGGCTGGCGGGCCGCCGCCGCTTGAGACTGTTCACCCGCCGTGACACCTACGGCCGGTTCATCTCGTGTCTGGTCTACCTCCCGCGCGATCGGTTCAACACCGACAACCGCGTCAAGATCCAGAACATCCTCAAGGAGCGTCTGCACGGAGTCGGCGTCGACTTCGCCACGCACGTCTCGGACTCGGTGTTGGCGCGAATCCACGTCACCGTCCGTACCGACCCGGCGCAGCCGTCCCGCGAGATCGACACCGACTCGATCCAGGCCGAACTGATCGAGGCGACCCGTTCCTGGGAGGCCGACTTCGAGCTGCTGCTGGACCGCAAGCTCGGCGAGGACCAGTCGCAGGACCTGTTCAAGCGGTACGTCAACGCCCTGTCGAGCAGCTACAAGGCGAGCCACTCGCCGTTCGAGGCCGCGAAGGACCTCGCGAAGTTCGAACTGGTCGACGAGCCGGGTGAACTCGCGCTGCACTTCTACCGCCGCCGCAAGAGCGACACGGACGTCCGATTCAAAGTGTTCCGCTTCGGCGAGCCCATGAAACTGTCGACGGTGCTTCCCGTGCTGCACTCGTTGGGCGTCACCGTCACCGACGAGCGACCGTACGAGATCGAGCGCGAGGACGGCACGATCTACCTGCACGACTTCGGTCTGGAACTGCCGGATCCGCAGATCCAGGTCCCGCAGGTGCGGGTCATGGTCGAGAACGCGTTCATGTGGGCGTGGCTCGGTGAGGCGGAGACCGACGACTTCAACGAGCTCGTGCTCCGCGCCGGAATGACCTGGCACCAGGTCGTCATCCTGCGGGCGTACGCAAAGTACCTGCGCCAGGCCGGAAGCGTGCACTCGGTGCGCTTCATGGCGACGGTGTTCGGTTCGCACCCGAACCTGGCCGAGTTGCTGGTCTCGCTGTTCGAGACCCGCTTCAACCCGGAACTGCAACTGACGTCGGCCGCGCGCGACGAGGCGGCCGAGAAGCTCCAGGCGGAGTTCGAGGAGGGCCTGGAGGCAGTCCCGAGTCTCGACGCGGACAGGATCCTGCGCTCGTACCTGAGCCTGATCCAGAACACCCTGCGCACCTCGTACTACCAGCGATCCGACTCGGGCCGTCCGAAGTCCTACGTGGCGTTCAAGCTCGACGCCCAGTCCATTCCGGACCTTCCGGCGCCGCGTCCGCGCTACGAGATCTTCGTCTACTCGCCTCGTTTTGAGGGTGTGCACCTGCGGTTCGGCAAGGTCGCGCGGGGTGGCCTGCGCTGGTCGGACCGCCGGGAGGACTTCCGCACGGAGATCCTCGGTCTCGTCAAGGCGCAGATGGTGAAGAACGCCGTGATCGTCCCGGTGGGCGCCAAGGGCGGTTTCGTCCTGAAGAACCCGCCGACGGACCGGGAGGAACTGCACGCCGAGGGCGTCGCCTGCTACAAGTCCTTCATCAGGGCCCTGCTCGACGTCACGGACAACATCGACCCCTCGGGCAAGGTCGTCTCCCCACAGGAGGTCGTGTGCCGCGACGGTGAGGACACCTACCTCGTCGTCGCCGCCGACAAGGGCACCGCGACGTTCTCCGACATCGCGAACGAGGTCGCGCAGAGCTACGGCTTCTGGCTCGGCGACGCCTTCGCCTCGGGTGGTTCGGCAGGGTACGACCACAAGAAGATGGGCATCACCGCACGCGGCGCGTGGGAGTCCGTCAAGCGGCACTTCCGCGAGCTCGGCGTCGACGCTCAGACGCAGGACCACACGGCGGTCGGCATCGGCGACATGGGCGGCGACGTCTTCGGCAACGGGATGCTGTGCTCCGAGCACACGCGCCTCGTCGGCGCGTTCAACCACCTGCACATCTTCGTGGACCCGGACCCCGACACCGCGGCCGCGTACGCGGAGCGGCGTCGACTGTTCGACACGCCCCGCACCACGTGGGACGACTTCGACAAGTCGATCATCAGCGAAGGCGGCGGCGTCTGGCCGCGGACGCTCAAGTCGATCCCGATCTCGTCGCAGATGCGCGAGGCGCTCGCCATCGACGACGACGTGACGAGCCTGGCGCCGAACGATCTCATCCACGCCATCCTCATGGCCAAAGTGGATCTATTGTGGAACGGCGGTATCGGTACCTACGTCAAGGGCTCGTCCGAGTCCAACGCCGATGTCGGCGACAAGGCCAACGACCCGCTGCGGGTCGACGGCGGCGAACTGCGATGCACGATCGTCGGTGAGGGCGGCAACCTCGGCTTCACCCAACGCGGCCGGATCGAGTTCGCCCGCAAGGGCGGCCACATCTCGACCGACTTCATCGACAACTCGGCGGGCGTCGACTGCTCCGACCACGAGGTCAACATCAAGGTCCTCCTGTCGCGGGCGATCACGACCGGCGCGCTCCCCTCGGCCGATCGTGACGAACTGCTCATGGAGATGACCGACGAGGTCGGCAGTCTCGTGCTGCGCGACAACTACGACCAGAACGTCGCGCTCGCCAACGCGAACGCGCAGTCGTCGAAGTTGTTGTCGGTGCACCGCAGGCTGATGAACCATCTGGCCACGACGGCGGGTCTCGACCGGGAACTGGAGGCGCTCCCGAGCGACAAGGTGATCGGCACCCGCAAGTCGCAGGGCCGGGGCCTGACCGAGCCGGAGCTCGCGGTCCTGCTGTCCTACGTGAAGTTGGGCCTGGCCGACGAGATCCTGGCGTCGGCGCTGCCGGACGAACAGTGGACGATCCCGGTCCTCAGCGACTACTTCCCGACGCCGTTGCGCGAGCGTTTCGTCGATGTCATGCCGGAGCACCCGCTGCGGCGCGAGATCGTGACGACGGCGGTCGTCAACGAGGCGGTCAACCGAGGCGGAACCTCCTATGTGTTCCGTGTCTCGGAGGAGATGGGTTGCGACTCGGCCGACGTGCTGCGCGCGTACGTCATTGTTCGGGAAGTGTTCGGGCTCAAGGAGATCTGGCAGGAGGTCGAGGCGCTCGACAACAAGATCCCGTTCGCGGCGCAGACGGCCACGTTGCTCGTGGTGCGGAGGCTTCTCGACCGGGGTGTGCGCTGGCTCATCCAGAACCGCAAACTCCCGCTGGACGTCTCGGCGGAGATCGAGCGTTACAAGTCCGGCCTGGCCGAGATGCTTCCCCGGATCGCGGACACCCTCCAGGGCAGCGACCGGGACGGCCTGGGCGAGTACGCGGGCAAGTTGGTCGACAAGGGAGTCCCGGAGGACCTGGCGGTTCGCGTCGCGGGCCTGATGTACGGCTTCGGGCTTGTTGACGTCGTCGAGGTCTCCCACGTGGCCGATGTGGATGTCGAGGTCGCGGCGGACGTGTACTACACGATGGCGGCGCGGTTCGGCGCCGACTCGATTCTCAACAAGATCTCGGCGCTGCCCCGCGACGACCGGTGGCAGACCCTCGCGCGGATGGCGCTGCGGTACGACCTGTACTCGACGCTCGCGGCGTTGACGGCGCAGATCCTGGTGTCGACGTCGGCCGAGGACAGCGCGGTCGAGCGCGTTCAGACGTGGCAGATCGACAACGAGACCTCCCTCGCCCGAGTGCTCGGATCGATGGAGGAGTTCGCGACGGCGAGCCCGGACCTGGCGTCGCTGTCGGTGCTGTTGCGGCAGATCCGCACGCTCGCTCAGACGGCCACGGCGGCGGCTCGCGGTCAGGGCTAGACCGTTCGACTTAGCGAGGGGGTGGGGACGCGCGTTCCCACCCCCTCGATCGCTCTGCGCCATGCCGTCGTTCGGGTCTGCGGGTCACTCGACTCGGTGGACCCGAGACGTTCACCCGACGAACGGTCGGGCCGGACTCGCCGATGTCCGCCGCTGCCGACGTCCGGAACGCGAATCGCCGCCGTCTCATGCGAAGCTGTGCAACATCGGGCTGGACCCGTGTCCTGTCCATGCCTCTGAAGTGGATGGTGTGCGGGACGGCGTCCGAATGGGACGCGCGGCGGCCGGCGCGCCGTTTCGAAGTGCCCGGAGTCGGCGTATTCCGCCGGGGCGCCGCGATGGTCGATCGACTCCGGGTTGCGGTGTGATCGTCGAGAAACCGCACGTTACCGACTCTTCGGCAGTGGGCACCGAGTCCACTTCGATCTGTCTGTTGGGGACTCTCGACACTTTCTCATAATTCATGCATATTCGATGGTTTTGGGTCTTTCGATATGTTTCGGGGCGTGGTAGAAACCTTCAATCGGTATTTGCGTACCGGGTAAGAATTCCATTCCAGCGAACGGGAGTATTGATGTCTCCAAGTCCCCGAATATCGCGACGGGCCGCCCTGCGCGGCGCGGTCGTCGTCGGTGTCGGCGCCGCGGTCGGTGGCGCGACGATCCTGACGACGAGCAGCGCCTCCGCCGACGTCCCGAGCCCCGATATCGCCGGCTGCGCGGACTGGGGCGCCCGGGCGCCCGGCGGGCTGACGCAACTTCCGAACGGCGCCAACAAGATCGTCATCCACCACACGGCTTCGGCAAACCAGGCCGACACGTCGAAGGAGGCCGCGTTCCAGCTCGCCCGTGACATCCAGGGCTGGCACATGGACGGCAACGGTTGGGCCGACTCCGGCCAGCACTTCACCGTCAGCCGCGGCGGCTACGTGATGGAGGGGCGGCACACCAGCCTCGACCACCTGTCGTCCGGCTCCGGCATGGTCCAGGGCGCGCACGCCCCCGGCGCCAACACCGACGGCATCGGCATCGAGAACGAGGGCACCTACACCTCCGAGACGCCGCCGGCGGCCCTGTACGACAGCCTCGTCACGTTCTGCGCCTACATCTGCCAGCAGTACGGCATCCCGTCGAGCGAGATCTACGGGCACCGCGACTTCGTGGCGACGGCCTGCCCCGGCGAGGCGTTCTACGCGATGCTGCCGCAGCTGCGCGCCGACGTTCAGGCGGTCCTCGACGGCGGGGGCAACCCTGGCGCCTGGTCCGTCACGATCGACAACGGGGACGCCGGTTTCACCATGGGCGCCGGTTGGGCCCTGTCCAGCTACGCCGCCGACAAGCACGGCGACAACTACGCGTTCGCCTCTCCCGCGGCCGAGGACGGCACCGCCGTCTTCTCCGCCGAGATCCCGGAGGAGGGCGTCTACTCGATCGAGACCTGGCACGGCGCTCTCCCCGGCTACAACCCGAGCGCGCCGTTCACCGTTCACGCGGGCGACGGCGACCACGCCGTCACCGTCGACCAGACCTCCAACGGCGGTCAATGGGTCGGGCTCGGCCAGTTCACGCTGCCGGCGGGGCAGCGGGACCTGGTGTCCGTCTCCCGTCGCACCGACGGCGCCGGCTACGTCCTCGCGGACGCCATTCGCGTGACGAAGGTGTGATTTTTTCGGTCGGGTGCCCTCCCCACCCGGCCGAACCACGAACCCCGGGCTTCCGGGGGCATTGACACGGCCCGCGTCGTTGGGCGATCGGGCGCGATCCACTCGGATCGGGCTCGGCGACGCGGGCCGTTCGCCGTTCCTCCTCGAACCGGAGGAAGGCGCTCGACGGTGCGCGGGCCGTCCACCCGATGACGCGACGTCCCCGTGGCACGTCTCGCCGGGCGGCGGGCCATTTGCCGCGAATCGCCCAAGTGTCGGCGTCGTCAGTGCTTGGCTGGACGAATCCATCGTTAACGCCATCCGTCCGGGTGGGCGACGCGACCCAAGGAGCGTCATGACTCTCGATCGCGACACCTTCGCGCAGCTGTCCCAGTTGAACGACCCGCACGGCGTGCTGTCGATGTACGTGAACGCCGACCCGCAGGGCGATTCGGACCCGCAGGCGTGGCGGTTGCGGCTTCAGCACCAGATCAGCGCGCTGACCGAGCGCATGAGCGACAATGGCTCGCGCGAACGGATCGACCGCATGCGGCGGCGCATCGACGCGCTCGGCGAGGACCGCGACTGGCTCCTCGACCCGACGACGCGCGGCATGGGTCGGGCATTGTTCGCGCCGCTGTCCGACGGCGAAGTGCACCGCGTCTCGGTGCAACTGCCGACGGAGGACTTCGTGACCTGCGAGGACTCGGCCTACATCCGACCCCTGTTCGAGTGGTGGTCGAAGGGCTCACCCGCCGGTATCGCCGTCGCCGCCCGCGATGGCCTGCGGATCGTCGACTTCCGGTTCGGCCTCGCCACGGAACTCGCGACCGTCGAGTACGACGCGGGAACCGAGGAGTGGGCGGAGATGAAGGGACCGGCCACGTCCGGCTCCCCGTTCGCCAGGCACGGCGTCTCGCACCGCGAACTCTTCGAGTCCAAACTGAACGAACACATTCGACAGTTCCTGTCGACGACCCACACGACGCTGCGGCGCTACGCCGACGGCCAGGAGTGGGAGTACCTCGTCGTCACCGGCGAACCGCAGCTCGTCGACGCGGTCCTCGAACACGTCAACGGGGACCGGCCGCGCGTCGTCCGGGCGCAGCAGGTCCTGTGGGACGTCCCCACGGCGATGCTCATCGACACGGTCCTGCCGGACCTCGAGAAGGGCCGTCGGGAGGCGGAGGCCGCGCTGGTCATGCGCGCGACCGAGACGAAGCGAACGGCGCGCGGGCTCGACGAGACCCTCGCGGCGATCCAGCAGGGCCAGGCCGAGGTGCTGTTGATGAGCGAGGGGCACGAGTGGACGGGGTGTCGGTCGGCCGACGGTCAGTACACCGCCGACGGCGTCGTCCCGCCCGGAGCGTCCGAACAGGACATGATGCCGGAACCGCACATGGGGGAGCGGCTCGTCGAGTTGGCGCTGCGGAACGGCACCGAGGTCGCCATGCTCCGCGAGGAGGAGGCCGAACGCCTTGGTGACGGGGCCGACGGGCTCGTCGCGCTCCTGCGTTGGTGACGTCGCCCCATCGATGCGTCGAGGCCCGGCNCCGGGTCGCACGTTTTCGATGATCACGAGGTCTTCCCTCGGCGCTGGCCACGTGGTAGGAAGAAGAAACGCGCTATGTGATCGGCACTACACCTTCACAAGCTCATGGTGTCGAGCGAGCTTCCCTCGGGGCTCGTCCCGCCTGGCGTCTCTCTCGAAATGGGCTCGGCGGCGGTCATCGACTGCCGCCGAGCCTTCGGTTCCGTTCCGCGACAACGGCGTCCGGGACGGAACCGTCGACGCTTCAGTCGCCAAGCAGCACTTCGACGGCCGCCGTCGCGTTCGCCGACGCCGCGCCGTACGTCGCGAGGTACGCCGTCAGGCCCTCCGCACGCCACGGCGCCGGCCATCCCATCTCGACGAGGACGGCGCGCGAGCAGCCCGCCAGCGCCGTGATGATCTCGCGCGAGTGCGGCGTGCGGTGGCTGTCCCGGGCGACGATGACGACGGCACGCCCGCGCGCCGCGGCCGTCAACGCCTCGACTCCCGGCCCGTCCTGGTCCGCGTGTAGAACATCCACATCGGGCAGTCGTTTGGTGAGGAGCGGGGTGATGCCCCACGGCGCCTCACCGACCGCGATGTTGGCGGCGGAGTCGATCTGGATGATGAGCGGGTTGTCCCACGCGGGCAGTTCGCCCTCGAGCCTCAGGGCCCGGCGCGCGGCGGAGAGGCCGAGCGCGGACTGGGCGTCGCCGAGGTCGGTCACGCCGTCGAACAGCTCGGTGACGCGGCGGTTCGCCGCCTCGAGCCTGGACAGGGGAAGCCGTCCCTCGTCCACGGCCGCGACGATCGCGTCGACGGTCTCGTTGACGACGTCGGTCAGCGGTCCGTCCTTTTGCATCTCGCCGCCGGTGCAGATCAGGTCGCAACCGGCGATGAGCGCCTCGACGACGGCGGCGGGCAGCCCGATGTCGCCGCTGACGCCGCGCATCTCGATCGCGTCGGTGATGATCGCCCCGTCGAAGCCGAGCTCGCCACGCAGCAGGTCGTGCATGGCGGCGCGGCTCAGGGTCGCGGGCCGTTGCCCCGTCAACGCCGGGACGCGGATGTGGCCGCTCATGATCATCCGGATTCCGGCGCCGATGACGGCGCGGAAGGGCACGAGTTCGCGCTCGCGGAGCACGTCGATCGTGACGTCCACCGTGGGCAGTTCGAAGTGGGAGTCGACGGAGGTAGCGCCGTGCCCCGGGAAATGCTTGGCGCACGCGAGGACCCCGGCCTGGTGCAGCCCGGTGACGGCCGCGGCGGCGTGCCGGGCGACGGCGTGCGGGTCCCGGCCGAACGAGCGGGTGCCGATGACGGGGTTGTCGTCTTCGACGTTGACGTCGACGGCGGGCGCGAAGTTCAGGTTGAAACCGGTGTCGCGCAGCTCCGCGCCGATCGCGTGGTGGATCGCGCGGGTCAGTTCGGGATCGTCGACGGCGCCGAGCGCCGCGTTGCCGGGGTAGGGGCTGCCGGTCGCGGTGTGCAGGCGGGTGACGTCGCCGCCCTCCTCGTCGATGGCGACGAGCGCGTTCGGGTTGGCGGTGCGCAGCTGGGCCGTCAGCTCGGCGACCTGGTCGGGGTTGTCGATGTTGTACGAGAACAGGCAGAAACCGGCGATGCCTTCGTCGAGCAGGTCGACGACCCAACGCGGGGCCGTTGTGCCGGAAAAGCCGGGAATGAGGGTCCGGAGGGCTTTGGTTCTCACGTCGCGACGGTTCATGGGCAACATCCGAGCTAACTAGTAAGAATATTTTCGATTATTCTAAGGTGGTGTCAATCGTGTCCAGACGGCGGCTTGCCCGCATCCGATTAGATGAGAGAGGATGCGAGGTTGACCGGCAGTTTCGGGGAACCCCGGTTTCAGTAGGCGAACACTTCGAAAGGCGGGCCTCGAGCGATGGCCAACAAGCAGTCACCCGGCATCCCACAGTTGCTGCGGGTGCTCAACGACCGGGCCGCGCTGAACCTGCTGTTCTCGGAGGGACCGCAGACTCGCGCTCAGATGGCGGCGGCGACGTCCCTGTCGAAGGTCACGGCGTCCCAAATGGTCGAACGGCTCGAGTCGCGCGGTCTCATCGAGGCCGTCGGGACTCGTCCCGGCAATCGGGGCCCCAACGCCCAGGTTTACGCCGTCGTCGGTTCGTACGCGTACGTCGCGGGCGTCAACGTCGGACCGTCGTCTATCACCGTCGCCTGCGCCGACCTGATCGGCGAGGTCAAGGGGCGCGCCGAGCTCGTCATCGGCGATTCCGACGAACCCGTCACTGTCGTCCACAATGCAGTGGCGGCGGCCGCCGAGAACGCGGGCATACCGTTGGCCAAGATCAGTCGCATCATGCTGGCCACCCCCGGCATCATCGACCCGAGCACGGGCGACATCGGCTTCGCCTGGGATCTGCCCGCGTGGCAGCGCGGCCTGCACGGCGCGTTGGAGACCGACCTCGGCAGGCCCGTCGTCATCGAGAACGACGTCAACCTCGCCGCGGTCGCGGAGCACCGGACGGGCGCCGCATTGGGCGTCGACAACTTCGTCTACATGTGGTTCAGCCGCGGTCTCGGCCTCGGCGTCATCCTCGGTGGGAAGCTCCATCGCGGTGCCACGGGTGGCGCCGGCGAGATCGGTTACCTTCCCGTTCCCGGCGGACCACTTCCGCAGGGCCAGGTCTCGCGTCGCGCGAAGGGCTCGTTCCAGCAGCTCGTCGGCGGGGACGTCATCGCCGACCTGGCCGGTGAGCACGGTTTCTCCGGCGGGGAGCCGGAGGAGCTCGTCGCCCGCGCCGTCGAGGCGGGCGACGCGGGCCAGAAGTTCCTGCACGAGATCGCCGGACGCATGGCGCTCGGCGTCGCGTCCGTGTGCTCCGTTTTGGACCCCGCCCTCGTCGTGCTCGGCGGCGAAGTCGGCTATGCCGGCGGTGACGTCCTCGCGTCGATCGTGGAGGAGGCGGTTCCGAGGATCGCGCCGATCTCCCCGCGGGTCGTCGTCGGGACGGCCGCCGAGCGCCCGGTGTTGCAGGGGGCCCTGCGGGTGGCGCTCGACACGGTGCGCGAGGGGATCTTCGCGGACTGAGTGGACGACCGACCGCGTGTCGGGGCCGTTGCCGTCGTATCACATGGTAAAGGCCGATGTGGAGCTTTACTGCTACAACGGACATCGGCGTTCGACGATGTGAGGCTGTCCCTTATGAAGGGATGGATTGTCGCGGCCACGGCCGCACTCGCGTTCGCAATCACCACGACACCCGTTCACGCGGACCCCGGCGGCCGAGGCCTCGACCACGGGGACGCCGACCGACCGCACGACCGAGCCCCCGAGGCGTCCGCCGTCGACTACCCCGGCGCGAAATGGCTCGCCGCGCACAAGAGCAACTACACCAACGCCAACAGACCCAAGAGCGATCCGATCACCACGGTGGTCGTCCATACGACCCAGGGCAGCTACGAGGGGACCAAGGCCTGGTTCCGCAACCCCAAGTCCCAGGTGACGACCCACTACGTCATCCGGTCGAAGGACGGCGAGATCACGCAGATGGTGCACGAGGCCGACATCGCGTGGCACGCCGGCAACTGGGACGTCAACACCCGGTCGATCGGCATCGAGCACGAGGGCTACGTCGACAACCCGAAGAAGTGGTACACGGACGCGATGTACCGGTCGTCCGCGAAACTCGTCGCGGCGATCTGCGACAAGTACCGCATTCCGGTGGACCGCAAGCACATCATCGGACACGTCGAGGTGCCCGGCGCCGACCACACCGATCCCGGCAAGGGTTGGGACTGGAACAAGTACCTGACGTTCGTGCGCGACGCGATGGAACCGAAGCCCGCCCCGATCAAGCTCAACAACGAGACCCACAACTCGACCGCGAGCGGCGCCTGGCAGTCCCGGCACCAGGGCGGCGACTACGGACCCGACTACGCGTACGCCTCACCGGTCGCGAAGTCCGATCCATTCTGGTACGACGCGACGATTCCCGCGCGGGGGCGGTACCGCGTCGAGGTGTGGTTCCCGGCCGACGCCAGGCACAACGCGCGGACGCCGTACATCCTCAACACCGCCGGGGACGGCCCGTGGCAGACGGTCTACGTCGACCAGCGCACCGGTGGCGGAGCCTGGCAGACCATCGGCACCTTCGACTTCGACGCCGGCTCGTACCAGGCGGTCGCGGTGAGTCGGTGGACCGATGGGACCGGTCTCGTCGTCGCGGACGGGGTCAAACTCACCCGCGAGTGAGCCGACCCCTACCGCCGCTTGGTTGGGCAAATTCTCCGCTTGGTTGGGCAAATGNCGNAATCACGCCTGATTCCGCAATTTGCCCAACCAAGCCGGCCGTTTGCCCAACCAAGCGGAGAGTCCTCAGTGGTAGAGCTTGAGACCGACGACGCCCGCGACGATCAACAACAGACAGATGATCCGCGCGAGGTTGACGGACTCCCCGAGCCACACCATCCCCACGATCGCGGTCCCGACCGCGCCGATGCCGACCCACACGGCGTACCCCGTCCCCACGGGAATGTCCCGCAGCGCCACACCGAGGCCCGCCATGCTCAACACCAGTGCGACGCCGAAGACGATCGTCGCGTTGAGCCGAGTGAAACCCTGCGAACGCTCCAAGGCGATCGCCCAAACGGTCTCCAGGATGCCGGAGACGACTAGAACCAACCATGCCATCGCCTCACTGTACGAACGAAAGACGTCGTCGGCGACGGATCGGCGTGGTCAGATCGGTCACCACACACCCCCACGGGTACAACAGGACCATGACGAAGCTGCGCGACACGCCCGAGAGGCGGGCCGTTCGCCGACGATCGGACCGGGCGCTCGTCGCGCTGTGCGTCCTCGCTCTGATCGTGGTCGTCGCTGCGGTCGTGGCCGACCGCGTCCATATCGACAACACAGTGGACGGAAATCGCGCCGGCATCGGCCTCGACGTCGCGAAGAGCGTCGTCTACGTGGTCGCCGGGCTCGTCGGCGCCGTCGGCGCGTTCCTCGTCCACACGGTGCGTCGGCGCCGTCGCGAATCCCGCGAGCGCTCCGACTCGGCGCGGTTCACCCGGCTCTTCACCGAAGCCGTGAACCTGCTCGGTGCCGACGACGTGCGCGTTCGGGTGAGCGGCGTCCTGGCGTTGGCGGACCTGACCGACGTCTTCCCGCGCCGACGTCAGGACTGCGTCGGGGCGTTGTGCGCCGTCATGCGTTCGCCCTATCAGCCGCCGTCATCGCCGCTCGGTGAGGAGACGGGCGAGCGGCGGATCGCGCGGCAGCGGGCCTTGGACGACCGTCTCGTTCGAAGGGTCATCATGGACCTCATCGGGGCGCGCTTGCGAGCGGTGCCCGTTTCCGGGCGGTCTTGGCACGACTGTCACCTGAATCTGAAGGGCGCGGTCGTCGACGGCGGGGACTGGTCGGGGGCGCGCTTCGTCGACGGGGTCGTCGACTTCGAGGGCGCCTGGTTCCCGTCGGGTCGGATGTCCTTCGTCGACGCCGTCGTCGAGACCGGATACGTCCACTTCGGAGATGTCGCGTTCGCGGGTGCCGTCGTCGATTTCAGGGGCGCGGCGTTTCGCGGCGGCCGAGTGTTGTTCTCCGGGGCGCTGTTCTCCGGTGGGCGCGTCGACTTCGGTGGCAGCGCCTTCGACGGCGGTGCGGTCGCGTGGTGGGGCGCGACCTTCGCCGGGACCGACGTCAGCTTCACGGGCGCCGCCTTCATCGGCGGGCGCGCCGACTTCTGGGACGCGACGTTCTGCGGCGGTCGGGTCGACTTCGGCGGCGCGGTGTTCACGGGCGGCGTGGTTGACCTGGGGGCCGCACGGTTGACCGGCGAGGGAGAGTCGGCCCCGCTCGCGCCGCCCAGCTTCGGGCTCGCCGACGGGGCCGTGCCGGTGGGTCTGGTGCTACCCGATGGTTACTCGATAGTGGACTGATCGGTGTCGGTGTCGGTGTCGGCGGCCTTCACGCGATCGGCGCGTGCGCGTCGTCGACTGTGCGTGGCCTCCTTCGGGTCGACGTCGCCGCCGATCCAGGACCGCGCGAGCAGCATCGTCTGTTCCCGGCCCGCCTCGACGTGCGCCAAGGCCAGTCTGGCCGCCTCTTCCGGGTCCCCGGCCGCGATCGCGGCGTGGATCCGCTCGTGGTCGGCGACCTGCGCCACCGGGTCGAGTTCCACCGCGAGCGCGAACAGCCAGCGCATTCTCGAATCGAGGGGACGCGTGATCGTCAACAGCAACGGGTTGTCGCAGACCTCCGCGAGGACACCGTGGAAATCCGCGTTGAGCTTGGTGAGCCGCTTCGGGTCGTGCTCGACGGCGTGGGCGTCGTCGAGGCATTCCCGCAGGCGCGCCAGGCCCAGCGCGTCGACCCGTTCGGCCGCGAGGCGGGCGGCGAGCGGTTCGATGCCACGTCGCACGTCCAGGAGGTCGCGGACGTCGCGCGGCGTGAACGGGCTGACGATGGTCCCCTTGCCCGGCACGATGACGACGAGCCCCTCCGCGGACAGCAGCCGAAGCGCCTCCCGCAGCGGGATGCGCGACACGCGCAGCTCGGTCGCCAGATCGCGCTCGATGAGCCGCTGGCCCGGCTGATACTCGACGTCGATGATGCGTCGGCGCAGCGTTCGATACGCCTGGTCGCGCAGCGAACCGTCGTCGGTGCCCGTCATCGCCTGTCCGTTCCTCGGTGTAGCCGTCGAGTGTAGAGCTTGTCACGGCACCCGGCGCTTCGGCGGCGGCGGGCCATGGGGCCGGCGGTGCCGGGAGGCCGATCGAGCCGTGCGGAGTCGGCAGGGCGATCGCCGTTCCGCGAAGGTCAAGGTGAGTGACTCGGGTGACCTTCGCGTGGTCGTCGCGTCGCCTCCATCGACGGTATAGTGGTATACCGTTAACTCGGATCATGGAGGATTCCCGTGTCGTCAACACTGTTCAGGCGTGCTCGCGTCGGCCGCGACTCCGAGCAGGTGGACCTGCTCGTCACGGACGGCCGCATCGCCCGGGTCGCCCCCGCGATCGACACCGACGCGGACGTCGTCGACCTCGCCGACCGCGTCGTCTTGCCGGGCCTCGTCGACGGCCACGCGCACCTTGACAAGACACTATGGACCGGACCGTGGATCCGTCACGAGACGGCCGCGAGCATCGCCGACCTGATCGCCAACGGCCAGCGTCGTCGTCCCGAACTCGGCATTCCGCACCGCGGCTACATCACGGCGCTGCTCGAGCACATGGTCACGCTCGGCACCAGCCACGTCCGGTCTCATGTAGACATCGATCCGCTGCTCGGGCTCAGCGCGGTCGAGGCCGTCCGTGCGGCCGCCGACGGCCTCGCCCACGCGATCGACGTCGAACTCGTCGCCTTCCCGCAGGCCGGCATCCTCATCAGTCCCGGAACCGCCGAGCTCCTCGACCAGGCGCTCGCGGCGGGCGTCGAGACCATCGGCGGCATCGACCCCGCCGGAGTCGACGGCGACCCCGTCCGCCATCTCGACCTCGTCTTCGAGCTCGCCGACCGGCACGGTGTCGGAGTCGACATCCACCTGCACGATCGCGGGACTCTCGGCCTCTGGCAGTTCGAGCGCATCATCGAGCGCGCCGCAGCGCTCGGCCTCGGCGGCAAGGTCGTCATCAGCCACGGCTACGCCCTCATCGGAGCCGCCCCAGACGTCCAGGACCGTCTCATCGCCCGCCTGGCCGAGGCGGGCATCGCGATCGCCTCCACCGCCCCGTCCACGGCGATGCCGTTGGGCAAACTCCGCGCAGCGGGCGTGCCGCTGACCCTCGGCAACGACGGAGTCCGCGACCTGTGGAGCCCCAACACGACCGCCGACATGCTCGAGCGCGTCATGTTCCAGGTGAAGAACGGGGGCGACTCGACCGACTCGGGCATCTCCGCCGCGCTGGACGCCGCGACCGTCGACTCCGCGAGGGCGCTCGGTCTCGACGGCTACGGCTTGTCCGAAGGGGACAAAGCCGACTTCGTGGCCGTCGACGCCCGCAACGCCGCCGAAGCCGTCATGACACGACCGACCGACCGCGTCGTCGTCAAGCACGGCCGTGTCGTCGCCCGTGACGGCGCCTTGCTCGCCCGCTGACTACCGATCGCTCGACACCCGGCCGACCGCCCTTCGCCGCCTCACGCTGCCTACGGGCGGTCGTCGTGTTTCGAAGACTGAGAAGACCCGACGGCGCGGTCCCCTCGGCGGATACCGTCGCCGACGGGACCGCCAAGGTCCCGCAGGCGACCAGCGGTTGTCTCGTTGTCTCGGGTCGTGTGCGGCGAGTGGCGGGGCGTCTCACGGCGAGGCGAAGAACGGTGTCGACCATGCCTTCCGGCGTGCTGAAGCACCGCGAAGGAGCTCGGACACCGCGACGCCGCCACAGCCGAACCGTCGGACAACGAGACAACCTCGACACAAGGGACGGTCATGTCGTACACCCACGGCCATCACGACACGGTGCTGCGCTCACATCGATGGCGCACGATCGACAACTCCGCCGCGTACCTCGCGGACGCGCTCGTGCCCGGCAGGTCCGTCCTCGATGTCGGCTGCGGTCCCGGCACGATCAGCCTCGAGTTCGCGGCGGCGGTCGCGCCCGGCGTCGTCACGGCCGTCGACACCGCCGAAGCGGCCGTGGCCGAGACCCGCGCCGCCGCCGAGAGCGCCGCTGTGACCAATCTCGTCGTCGAGGTGGCCGACCTGTACGACCTGCCCTATTCGGCCGGGTCCTTCGACGTCGTGCACGCGCACCAGGTCCTCCAGCACGTTCCCGACCCCGTGGCGGCGCTTCGCGCCCTTCGGCGGCTGATCGCGCCTGGTGGAGTCCTCGCCGCCAGGGACGCCGACTACGACGCGATGTACTGGCACCCAAGGCTTCCCGAACTCGACGAATGGCGTTCCCTCTATCGCCGGGTCGCGCGCCTCAACGGTGGCGAGCCAGACGCCGCGAGACTGCTCCCGAGCTGGGCCCGCTCGGCCGGGTTCCCCGACGTGAGATACACGACAACCACCTGGTGCTTCGCCACGGCGGAGGATCGCCGGTGGTGGGGCGGGATGTGGGCGGATCGAATGCGGCACTCCGCCGTCGGTGAGACCGCCGTCCGAGAGGGCTTCGTCGGGCCGGAGGATCTCGACCGGATCGCTCGCGGCTGGCTCGCGTGGGCCGACGACCCGGACGCCGTGTTCGTCGTTCCACACGGCGAGATCCGTTGCCGCGAACGGTAGCCATGGACCTCCCGCAGTGGTCTACATCGGAACCGGATCGGGCGGAACGCCAGCTCGCGGGGTCGATCGGTCCTCGTTGAGGAGGGGCCGGGGGACGGACCTCGACTGCGGCCCGCCGGCGGGCGCACGATCGTACCCGTCACGTTGTTGAGAAAAAGGGGTACGCCCGGTGTCGGAATCGAAACAAGGCGCGTACGCTTCAAGGAGCCCGTCAGGGCGGGGTGAGGCCGCGACGCGGCTCGCACCTTTTCGCATGTTATGGAGCTTGTAAGTGGTAAAAGGCACAGTGAAGTGGTTCAACGCCGACAAGGGCTTTGGCTTCATTGAACAAGATGGCAACGGTCCCGACGTGTTCGTGCACTTCTCGGCGATCCAGACTCAGGGCTACCGTGAGCTCAACGAGGGACAGCTGGTCGAGTTCGAGATCACGCAGGGCCAGAAGGGCCCGCAGGCGGAGAACGTCCGTCCGCTGTAACTCGCACGGGTGACGCGTCTGACGTGTCACCGGGACGAGCCTCGGCGCCCCGCACGGATGCTTCCGTGTGGGGGTTTTTCGTTTCCGGGGTCTTTTCGATGATGAGGGCGGGACAACTGGTTGCCCCGCCCCACGCGCGTCAGCGCATGCTCAACTGCGACAGGATCGTCGAGTCCGTGATGGCCGAGTCGTCGGCCAGCAACATCGCCTTCGACAGGATCATTGACAGCACCCGGTCGCCCTCGAACGGCAGGAACAGTCCGCCCGTCTCGGCGGCCGCCCGCTGGTTCGGGACGATGCACAGATACTGATCGTTCGGCTCCATGAGGATGTTCGACGATCCCAGGTGGATCTTGTAGGTGCGGCGGTCGCCGCGCACCACGAGGAACCTGCCGTCGAGGTGGGCGCGATCCGCGATCGCCAGCCGAGGCACCAGCCGTTCCAGCAGGCTCTTGCGAATCTCGGCGGACGCGCTCAGATCACCGAAGCTGTACGACTGCCAGTATTCGATGTGTCGGCCTTCGCCGCCGCCGTCCGTCCATGTCGGATCGTTGCCGATGCTCGCGACGCCGACGAACAGGTCCACGTCCCGCAGGACCTCCGACAGAACCAACGGCGGAACGCGTTCGATCGGCAGCGGCTCCGTCGGGTCCTGACCGGCGACCAGCCACTGACGGTAGCCACCGCCGCCGGCGTGCGCGCTGTTGGCGGTCGAGTCGATCGGGTAGAACCGGACCTGGTCGGTCGCCAGGTACAGGTACGAGCCGGAGTCCGTCGTGTCCGCGCCCCAATCGGAGCCGAGCCCCTCGACCCAGAACTCCGCCCGCAGTCCCCATCGCGGGAGCTCCTTGTACGGGGCCTCGTATTCGTCGTCGACGAGGAGCCGCAACCGGTTCCTCCAACCACGGGCCGCCGCCAGGGCGTGGAACTGGTGCTGCTTGACGATGTGCGCCGCGAAACGGTTGCTGTACGTCCCGGTGCGTTCCTCGGCCTCCGTCAGCAGGTACACCTCGCGGTGCGCCTGTTTGAACGGCTGGCGGATCTCGTGCCGTTCCAGCCATTCCCGCCACGCCAGCACGTCGTCGACCGGGCGGGCGACCGGATGCCACAGCGAGACGGTGGCGTCATCGTCGGCCGTGAGCGGAGCCTCGTCGATCGTGACCGGAACCCCGTCGACGACGCCGAACGCCGTGCCGTCGACGACCCAGATCAGGCGACGCCCGAGCGTTCCGAGCAGCGGGTGGTCGAGGTAACGCTCGCGCCACGACTTGAACGGCCATTCGCGGGCTTCGAGGAATTGGCGGTCGACGCGTTCGATCTGCGCCGACTGCATCTTGCCGATGTCCTTGACGAGGGCCTTGAGCTCCTTGACCGTGTCGGGGTGGTCGCGTTTGGCGGAGGCCGGCGGCGACTTGACGGCCTTTCCCTTGTCGTTGAACCACGTCAGGGCGATCACGCCATTATGGATGGTGAGTTCGGCGCGCGAGTCGTCCACCACGTCGACGCGTCGACCGACCTCGGTCAGGCCGTAATCGGGGATCGCGAGTTCTTCGATGTCGTCGCGGCTGATGCCGAGTTCCGTCGCCTTGGCGTCCAGGGCCTTCGTGATGACCTTGAGCGTCCCCTTGAACTTGACGGAGGACGCCAGCCTCGCCAGTTGCCCGAGCGCGGCGGGGTCCTCCATGCGCGCGAGGGCGCCGACGGCGGCGTTGGCGACCTTCGGGCTGCGGGGGCCGAGCCCGGGCACCTTGCGCAGCGCGAGTTCCACGATCTCGCCGAGCCGGGTGGCGGTGTCGTGGTGAGGGAGCAGCGCGAGCATCCACACGAGTCCACGGAGGATGTTGGCGTTGTACGGGTCGAAGGTCGTGTTGTACGGCAGTTCGTACTGGGTGATGTTCACCTCGTAGGTGCGCGGTTTGTTCAGCGTCCGAAGCCATTCGACGACGTGGCCGCGGACCTGGTCGTCACCGATCGCGGCGATGAGCGCATTGGTCTGCTTTGTCCATTTCGCACTCGGTTTGGCGGTGGTGGCCGTTCGCGCGTGCCGGACCAGTGCCGTCCAGTCCTCCCCGAGCGTCTCGAGGTCGGCGTTGGCCTGTTCGGCCCACGGTTCGCCGACGTTCAGCAGGGGGTGGTCGCACAGTTCGGCGACCTCGTGCGGAGTGATGTGGGCGTAGTAGTCGACGGAACTGCGTCGCAGGGTCGCCAGGGTGCGAGGGTCGAGGGTCTCGCCCGCCTCCTGGATGATCCGGACCGCCCACAGGAGACCGGTCCGATCCCACTCGGTCCAGCGCGTTCCCGCCGCGTGGAGTTGTTTCCTCGCTTTCTCGATCCGTTGGGAATCGGGCAGGTTCGACATCAGGATCTCCAGGATCGTGTTGATCGCCGTCTCGTGCGGAGTGTGCCATGAACGGCGGTGCAACCTCGTGTACAGGGATTCGTGCAGCGCCTCGGCCCGCTCAGGCGGCAGGTCGGTGAAGATGCTCGGGTCGATGCTGGGCAGGATGCCGCGCCAGCCTTGCGTCTGGCGGATCAGGTCCACGACCCGGTGGGAGAACTCCCGGACGTCGCCGTCCACCGCCAGTTGCCGCACGTGGGCGAGTTCTTCCGGGGTACCGACGTTCTGGGTGGTGGTCATCAGCCACCGACTAGGGGGACGAGCTTGAGGAACGTGACCTCGGTGCCCTGCTTGATGGACACGACCGCGTTGAGTTCGGTCACCTGACGGTCGTCGACCAGGATGAGGAAACCGTTGCGGCCGAAGGCTTCGAGTGCCTTGTCGTACTGAGTCTGGGCGTCAACGTGTGGGTGTTTCCGGTTTCGCGAGCCGTCCGCCGTCGAACCGTTGAGGACGGTTTCGACGCTCGTGGGCTGTACGAGGCCGTGGAAGTGCTCGCCGCCGCGCGCGTTGTGTTCGGCGACCTCCTGGAAGATGCGGCGCTTGATCAGCTCCGTGAGGGGAAGTTCTTCCTCGAAGATCTCCAGGTGCCACCCGGCGCTGCGCGTCCCGGCGGTGGTCTCATCGACGATGGTTATCGTGCTCATGGCCGCAGTGTAGAAAGCCCCTCCGACATCGCGACCGTCGATCGTCCACTATGTCAGGGACAGCTTGTATCCATAGTGGGTACGGTCGAAGCCGACGCGTTCGTAGAAGCGGTGCGCGTCGGTGCGCGTGATGTCGGTCGTCAGTTGCACGAGGCCGCAACCGAGTTCGCGGGACCGTTCGATCGCCCACCTGACCATGGTCTCGCCGAGCCCCATGCCCCGCGCGTCGGCGTGGATTCGGACGGCTTCGATGAGGCCGCGCCCCATGCCGGTCCGTGCCAGACCGGGGATGATCGTCAGTTGCAGGGTTCCGAGGACCTGACCGTCTCGGTCGGCGACGACGAGGTGATTGTTCGGGTCGGCGTCGATCGCCGCGAACGCCGACAGGTACGGGCCGAGGTCGTCGGGCGTTTCGCGGGTCGCTCCGAGCGGGTCGTCGGCGAGCATCGCGACGATCGCCGGAACGTCGTCAACGGTGGCCGTGCGAATGTCAAGGGAGGTCACGGTCGTGACGCTACGCCGTCGACGCGACCGCCGTTCGCGGCGATCGGGACACTGTGACGGAGGTCGTCTCGTTGTCTCAGGTCCTGTGAGGCGCGGGTCGGGGCGTCATCCGTTGAGGCGGAGAAGTTCCCGTATACCGGTGTCGGCCATGCCTTCTGGTGTGCTGGAACACGGGGCAGCCTGGACAACGAGGCCGATGGCCGTCGAACCGCTGACCATGAACACCGCGACGCCACCGAAGCCGAACCACCGGGTATCGAGACGGCCTCTACGATCGGTCGATGCCGATTCCCGACTTCATCGTCGCCCTGCGTTCCAAGATCGGCCACGATCTACTGTGGCTTCCATCGGTGACGGCCGTGGTCTTCGACGCTGACGGCCGGGTCCTGCTGGTTCGGCGTTCCGACAACGGCGCGTGGACGCTGGTGACGGGCTGTACGGATCCGGGGGAGCAGCCCGCCGACGCCGCGATCCGTGAGGTCTTCGAGGAGACCGGGGTGCGCGCCGTTCCCGAGGCGCTGATCGGGGTGGAGGCGACGCCGCCCGGGGTGTGCGCCAATGGTGATCGAGTCCAGTGGATGGACGTCGCGTTCCGATGCCGTCATGTCGACGGCGAGGCCCGGGTCAACGACGACGAGTCGGTCGACGTCGCCTGGTTCGATCCGGCGGACGCCCCGTCGTTGGGGCCGAGACAGACCCGTCAGCTGGCGACGGCCCTGGAGGGTGGGGACCGCGCCCACTTCCAGTTCGACGGCGAGGCGCACACCCCGACGCCCGCGGTCTGACCGCGACACGTCATCCATAAGGGATCGCACCGCCGAGTGTGTCCGCCGTTCCTCGGCGCGGGGTCGTCTCGCCCTGGACGCGGGAACTTCCGTCACCGCCGAGCGACGGCGTCGGTTCGAAGTCGGGGCTCGCATCGAAGAGGTGTCGATGATGCGAATCTGACATTCAAATGACGTCAATTTCGTGGTTCAATGCATCAATGAGACGCCCCGATCTCGGCCTGCTGCGACACCGCCCCTATGCGAACCTGTTCGCCGCCGTCACCGCGACGGCCGTCGGATACCAGGTGACGACGGTCGCGTTCCCCCTCGTCGCCGTGCTGGCGCTCGACGCGAGCGAATTCGCGGTCGGGCTGCTGGCGGCGTTGTCCAGCCTCGCTTTGGCCATCTTCGGACTGCCCGCCGGCGCGTGGGTGGACCGGCTCCGCAAACGCCGCGTCCTCATCGTCTCCGACCTGATCCGAGCGGTGCTGATCCTCGCGATACCGGTGCTGTGGTGGATGGGCCAGCTGTCGATGTGGCACCTCTACGTCATCGCGGCGGCCTCGGGGGCGGCGTCGATCTTCTTCGATGTCGCGTCACAGAGCTTCCTACCCGCGCTCGTCGGTCGGGATCGCCTCGTCGAGGCGAACGCCAAGCAGGAGTCCGTGCGGCAGGTCGCGCAGCTGGCGGGGCCCGCCGTCGCCGGGCAGATCATCGTCATCGTGACCGCGCCGGTCTCCCTCGTCGTCACCGGTGTCGCCCTGCTCGTGTCGGCGGCGTTCACGGCCAGGATCGGCTTCGACGAACCGCTCGCCGAGCGGGCTCCAGACAGTACATTGTGGTCTCAAATCGGGGAGGGGCTGCGCTTCGTCCTTCGCGATCCGCTGCTACGGGTGCTCTCGATCTCGACGGCGTGGTCGAACCTGTGCAGCGCCGTCTATCACGCCATGGCACTGGTGTTCCTCGCGCGCACACTCGGCCTGTCTCCGGGCACGATCGGCGTCATGATGAGCATCGGGGCCATCGGGGGACTGGCCGGCGCGGTACTCGTGCGTCGCGTCGTCGCCCGACTCGGGCAGGGTCCCACGATGTGCGTGGTCTTCGCGCTCGGCTCGCCGTTCTGGTTCGTCCTGCCCATGGTCGGCGCCGACTGGCGGATCTGGCTGGCGGCGGGGGCGACGGCGGTCATGAGTTTCTGTGGTGTCGTCTACAACATCACGCTGATCAGCGCCCGCCAGAACATGGCGCCGGACGCGTTGCAGGGCCGTGTCAACGCGACGATGCGGTTCTTCAACTGGTGCACGATTCCCGTCGGGGCGTTCGTCGGTGGCGTGCTCGGCGAGGTGGTCGGGGCGCGGGAGACCCTGTTCATCGGTGCCGCGGGAGCGCTTCTGGCGTTCCTTCCGCTGGTGCTGTCGCCGCTGCGGACGATGCGGGAGCTTCCATCTAGAGTGGACACGCCGACGCCCGCGACCGAAGATCGATCGCGGGCGTCGACTACCCCATACCCGTAAGGTCTCGAGTGGTTGTCCAGGTGCCGCGGTTCGTCACGGCGGCATGGGAACGGACAACCTTGTTAGGACAGGGCCGCTTCGGCGTCGAGGGTGACGGCCGCCGCGTGGATCACGGACGCGACGCGCAGGGCGTCGTGGACGTGATCGCGGGACGCGCCCGCCGACGCGACGGTCTTCTCGTGCGACTCAAGGCAGACACCGCAGCCGGTGATGGCCGAGACGGCCAGGCACCACAGTTCGAAGTCGACCTTCTCCACGCCGGGCTTGCCGATGATCTGCATCCGCAGCCGGGCGGGCAGGGACTGGTAGGCGTCCTCGCCGATCAGGTGCTTCGCCCGGTAGTAGACGTTGTTCATCGCCATGATCGACGCGGCGCCCTTGGCCGATTCGATGGCCTCGGCGCTCAGGTGCTTGACCGCCTCGTCGGCGATCTCGCGCAACACCAGCGGGTTCCGCGCGGCGACGGCGGTCGCCAGCAGGGTGCCCCACAGCTGCTGCTCGGTCAGCGACGACGTGGTCGTCACCGAGCCGAGGTTGAGCTTGGTGTCCTTCGCGTACGCCGGGAGGGCCTCTTTGATCGCCTCGATCGTCATGACGCGGCCAGGAGCTTGGTGGCGTCGAGCGTGTCGCCACCCTTGTTCCAGTTGCACGGGCACAGCTCGTCGGTCTGGAGGGCGTCGAGGACCCGGAGGACCTCGGCGACGTTACGGCCGACGGAGCCCGCCGTGACCATCACGAACTGGATGACGTTGTCGGGGTCGACGATGAACGTCGCGCGCTGTGCGACGCCGTCCTCGCCGAGCACGCCCGCGGCCTCGGTGAGCTCGCGCTTGATGTCGGACAGCATCGGGAACGGAAGGTCACGCAGGTCCGGGTGGTCCTTGCGCCAGGCGTGGTGGACGAACTCGTTGTCGACCGACCAGCCGAGGACCTGGGCGTCACGGTCGGCGAACTCGCCGTTGAGACGACCGAACTCGGCGATCTCGGTGGGACACACGAAGGTGAAGTCCTTCGGCCATGCGAACAGGACGCGCCACTTGCCTTGGTGGGTCTTGTTGTTGATGGTCTCGAAGGCGTTCTCGGCGTCGAGCGAGACACACGCGGTCAGCTCGTACTCGGGGAAGTGGTCGCCAACGGTCAGCACAGATGTCTCCTTGTAAGACGTCGTGGGCCGGACCTCGTCGATCCGGTGCCCGGCTTTTTTGGAATCGATCAAGAATGTACTCGACTGGTTGTCGTGTCGCCAAGGCCGGTGGGCGCGACTGTGGGCAGTGTCTCGATCCGCCGGGAGTTGCCATGTGACCTGCGTCAACGCACGGTTCTGTCGACTGTGTCGGTCAGGGTGACGGATAGCTCGCCGTCATATGCGCAATGGTCTCTTCTAGGGGTCATTACTTGCTGGTAGTCCATAGGCGCCCAATGGAACGGGATGCGCCGAATCCATAGTGGTGTCCGCAGTCGGGCCGTGGGGAGTCGAGCGTGCGACGTGCCGCCACGGTGATCACTTCGCTCTCGGCAGACTCCTTCGCTTGGCGCCGAAGGCTCGTCAACGCCTCGATTGATCGTTATATCGAAACCGATAGATCTCGTCCGGGGCGCGCTCCATCGGTTCCGCGTGCCCCGGACGTTTCAGCGATGAGCCGAGCCGCAGCAGGAGTTCGTTCGCCCTTCACCACTCGGCGACTCGCGGCGGCTGCGCCTCAGGGCGTGCGTATGACCCTTTCCTGCCACATCCACGCCCACGTCATGGCTCGGCACGTCGGCGGCGTCGAACGCCGGTGTGCGTCCCGCCCGGACCACGCGCCCACTCGGAACCTGCCGACGGATGGCGCCCTAGCCGAGGAGACGCTCGATCTCGTCGTTGATCGGCCGCTCGCCGCTGATCAGCTCCAACACCATTCCTGCCGTGCGCGGCGCCTTGAGCAGGGCGGCGAAGACGGCGGCCACGTCGTCACGCGGAATGGAGCCCTTGCCGGTGTGCGGGGCGAGCCGGACCTTGCCCGTGCCGGGTTCGTCGGTCAGACTTCCGGGGCGCACGATCGTCCACCGCAGACTCGACCGGGCCGTCAGGTCGTCGTCGGCGGCGCCCTTGGCGCGCAGGTAGGCGGCGAACACCGGGTCGGTGCCGCCCGGTGGTTCGCGGTCGGCGCCCATCGACGACAGCATGAGGTAACGGGCGACCCCGGCGGTCTCCGCGGCGTCGGCGAGCAGGATCGCCCCGTTCTTGTCCATGGTGGTCTTTCGTTCGGCTCCGCTGCTCGGCCCCGCCCCGGCGGCGAACACCACCGCGTCGGCGCCGTCGACGTGACGGGCGACCTCGTGCACGGTCGAATGCTCGAGATCGCACACGACCGGCTCGGCTCCGACCTCACGTAGGTCGTCCGCGTGATCGGGGTTGCGAATCAGCCCGACGGGTTGATTGCCGCGCGCGACGAGCAACCGCGACAGGCGTTGGGCGATCTGGCCATGACCTCCGGCGATGACAATGCGCATGGGGCGACTCTAAATCCTCCGGCGCCGCCCCGACCCGGAATCGACGCGACGGCACCCTCGATACCCACGTCTACGATGCGCCCATGACCGATTGGCAGGCGGTACTCGACGCCGACCTCACCGTTCCCGACACCGCCCCGCTGCTGGAACTGGTGGCCGAGCTGTCCGCCGATCTCGTCTCGCCGGACCCGGTTCGGCGCGACCGGCACGCGTACACGATCCTCGCGACCTGGATCAAGCGCGGCGTGCTCGACGAGGCGGCTCTGAGGGCGCTGGGCGAGGAGCAGGCCGCCCGTTTCGGCGACGAACGGATCCAGGCGCGGACGTTCGCGCCGCTCATCCTCGCCGCGATCGTCGAACGTGGCGTCCACGACGAACGTTGGCGGGACGCTTTCGTCGCCTGGTATCCCGCTGAGACGGACTTGCGCGGGCACGACCCGTCCCTGGGTTGGCTGCACGCGATCGCGCACGGCGCCGATCTGCTGGGGGTGTTCGGAATGAGCCCGCACGTGGAGCCGGGGGAGATGTTGGAGACGGCGGCGTTCCGACTGATCGCCCCGACCGAGCACGTGTGGCGGGATCAGGAGGACGATCGCCTCGCCTTCGCGCTCGGGCGGATCCTGACGAGGCCGGACGTCTCCGAGACCGTGGCCGTCGGATGGCTGGACCCGATCGCCTCGCTTTTCGCGGCCGGAACGCCCGGACCGGTGCCGCCTCACGTCAGCAACGCGCTGCGAACGCTTCGCGCGTTGTATCTGCTGGCCGACCGGGGGGTTCGACCGAAGTGGAGTTCAGGCGAGCCGGTGCCGCTCGTCCATCGGGACGCGCTGACTTCCCGGCTCGCCGACGTCGTGTCGGGGCCCGCGCCGTTCACGGGCTGATCAGCTGAACAGGACGCTCAGGCTCTCTCTGGCGTGGATGCGGCGGATCGCCTCGGCGAACAGGGGCGCGACCGAGACGGTCACGATGCGCTTGGAGCGGCGGGTCGGTCGCTTCTCGACGGTGTCGGTCACCCACAGCGTCTGGATCGCGGAATCGTCGAGCCGGGACATCGCCTTACGGGTGAAGACGCCGTGCGTGACGGCGGCGCGCACGGAACGGGCTCCGCGCTGGATGAGGGTGTCGGCGACTTCGGCGAGCGTTCCGGCGGTGATGGTGAAGTCGTCGACGATGACGGCGTTCTTGCCCTCGACGTCGCCGATCAGGTCCGCGACGTGGGCGTTCTCGGTGTGGTCGATACGTTCCTTGTCGGCGATGGCGAGGGGGGCGCCGAGCCGACGCGCGTACTGCTTGGCCTTCTTCGCGAAACCGGCGTCGGGGGAGACGATCACGAGTTCGTCGAGATTCTCGGCGGCGATCGCGTCGGTCAACACGGGCAGCGCGTACAGGTCGTCAACGGGCAGGTCGAAGAAGCCTTGAATCTGCGGCGCGTGGAGGTCCAAAGTGACCACTCGATCGGCGCCGGCGGTCTCGATGGTCTGGGCACAGAGTCGCGCGCGGATGGAAACGCGGGGTTCGTCTTTCTTATCGCCCTTGGCATAGCTGAAATATGGAATCAACACTGTGATGGACGCGGCGGACGCGCGTTTGAGCGCGTCGATCCAGAACAGCAATTCCATAAAGTTGTCATTGGCGGGAAGAGCGGTCGACTGCACCAAATAGACGTGCCGTCCTCGGACGTTCTGGCCGACCTTGACGAACAGGTTGCCGTCCGAGAACTGGTGAACCTCGCCTTTACCGACCGGTACGTCCAGAATCTTGCAGATGTTCTTGGTCAAGCGCGGTGAAGCGGATCCACCGATGACCACCAACTCGTCGTCGTCGCGCATCGTTCATTCCTCAAGATCGCGGGCGGCGTAAACGGCTCGATCCTCTCACGGGAGCGCAGGAATGAGTTTCGGATATCCGACAGTAATTTCGAGACAAACGTGACATGATGCGCGCCCAATATTTGGGAGTAAACAGCCACATCTTGGCTGGTCCTGGCATACTCCGATACATGACGTTCCGCCGTCTCATTAGCGACGGGCGTGTGGCGAGCGGGTAGACGACCCGCACGACGCCACACGCCAGACCTCCCGTGTCCACGGGGGGTCTTTTTCATTGCTCGACCCACGCAACGCCACCATTCGGCAGGGAGACACACGTGACCACCGCGACCGATCGACCCGAGTTCCACGTCTTCGACACGACACTGCGCGACGGCGCTCAACGCGAGGGCATCCGGTACTCCGTCGCCGACAAGCTCGCCATCGCCGGGCACCTCGACGACCTGGGGGTCGACTTCATCGAAGGCGGTTGGCCGGGAGCGCTGCCGAGTGACACGGAGTTTTTCGCGCGGGCCGCAGCGGAGCTCGATCTGAAGCACGCGACGCTGGTCGCGTTCGGGGCGACCCGCAAGGCGGGCGTCCAGGTCGCCGACGATCCACAAGTGAGGGCGCTGCTGGACTCGGGCGCCTCCACCTGGTGCCTCGTCGCGAAGTCCGACGTCCGCCACGTGCGGCGCGCGCTGCGCACGACCCCGGGGGAGAACCTCGCGATGGTCGCCGACACCGTGTCGTACGGCGTTTCCCAGGGCCGTCGGGTGTTCCTCGACTGCGAGCACTTCTTCGACGGCTACCGGCACGATCCCGCCTACGCGACGGACGTCGTCGCGACGGCGTTCGACGCGGGGGCGGACGTGGTCGTCCTGTGCGACACCAACGGGGGGATGCTGCCGTCCGACATCACCGAGATCGTCACCGCGCTGCGGGCGGACCTCGGTGAGACGGCCCGGCTCGGCATCCACTGCCAGAACGACACGGCCTGCGCCGTCGCCAACACGATCACGGCCGTCCAGGCGGGCGTCATGCACGTCCAAGGCACCGCCAACGGCTACGGCGAGCGCCCCGGCAACGCCGACCTGTTCGCGGTGGTCGCGAACCTCGAATGCAAGCTCGGGCTGACCGTCCTACCGGATGGCGGCCTGCGAAAGATGACGCGGGTCTCCCACGCCATCGCCGAGATCGCCAACCTCGCCCCCGACGCCCATCAGGCGTACGTGGGTCACGCGGCGTTCGCTCACAAGGCGGGCCTGCACGCGAGTGCGATCAAAGTGGATCCGTTGATGTACAACCACATCGACCCGCAGACCGTGGGCAATGACATGCGGATCCTCGTGACCGAGATGGCCGGTCGGGCCAGCGTCGAGCTCAAGGCCACCGAGCTCGGACTCGACCTGACCGGCCGTCCCGACGTCGCGGCGCGGGTGACGCGGCGTGTCAAGGAGCTGGAGGCGCGCGGGTGGTCGTTCGAGGCCGCCGACGCGTCGTTCGAGTTGCTGGTCCGTGACGAGCTCGCCGCCGGACTGACGCGACACTTCACACTCGACAGTTATCGGGTGATTGTGGAGCATCGGGCGGGTGGCGCCGTCGTCAGCGAGGCGACCGTCAAGGTCCGCGTCGCGGGTCGCCGCGTCATCGCCACCGCCGAGGGCAACGGCCCCGTGCACGCCCTCGACTCGGCGCTCCGCAAGGCGCTCATCGCGGACTTTCCGGAGCTGGACGCCGTCCGTCTCGCCGATTACAAGGTGCGCATCCTCGCCGGATCGAGCGGCACCGACGCGGTGACACGCGTCCTCGTCGAGGCCGCCGACGACACGCGCGAATGGACGACCGTCGGCGTCCACGACAACGTCGTCGAAGCGAGCTGGCACGCCCTCTCGGAAGCGCTCACGTATCGCCTGAGTACACAGCCGGCGACCGTTTGACCGATCGACTGCGGCGTCGTCGAATCGTCCGCGTTCGACACTGGTACGTGGACGGTTCCTTGGTTCAGGATGGAGTGGCGCCCCGCCTCTCGTCCCGCGCGACTTCGGGCGCCGGGACCCTACCCGGGGGTGGCGGCGCGTTCGGCGGTTGAGCCGTCGGCGCCCCCGAAACGGATACCGTTGACAGGTGAGTACTTATGGGTCGGCGCGGGTCCGTGCCGGACGGGCGCGTGTCACCCGCGCGCACGCGAGGCAACGGTTCGCGGTCGGGGTGGCGGGCGGGATCGTCGGTCAGCTTTTCATCGGGTTCCTGCTCGGCTGGATTCTCGCGGGCGGTTTCTCGCTGACCGTCAGACTGCTCTCGATGATCATCTCCAGCGTCATCGCGACGCCGGCCATGCTCAGCGTCGGCTTCGCGTTGATGCTGAAGCCCGACGCGCGACCCTTCGGCGGGGGCATCCTCGTCGGAACCGCCGTCGCGACTCTCGCCCTGGCGGTCACCTGGTTCCTGCTGTGACGCCAAGATACTGCCCATTGTGGTGAGACGTGGAGCGCCCGCGTCGATGAACGGTGGTGACGCCTCGCGTTCGTCGTTGGAGGAGGACGTGCCCACTGCGGTGGGCCCCGGTCCCTCAGCAGATGGCGGTGTACGCCGAGCACCTTCGCCGAAACCCGCTGCAGAGGGGAGGCAACTCTCGGACGCGGGACTGTGCGGGTGGTTCGGGGTCGAGGATCGCGCCGAGTCCGGCGCCCCGATTGAGAGCAATCAGACCGGGCGGGGGATCGGCGGCGGGAACGCCCGTGACGGCGGGTTAGGCTGATTTCCGTTTTCCGGCCACCACGACATCAGGGGAGAGTCACGTGCGGATCGCACGCATCGCTCACGCTCAGGGCATGTCCTTCGTCACCGTCGACGGCGAAGGAGACGGCGCCACCGTCTCCGAGATCGACGGACACCCTTTCGGACAGATCACATTGACCGGTCAGCGGTGGGCACTCGCCGACGTCCGGTTGATGTCGCCGCTCCTGCCGAGCAAGATCGTGTGCGTCGGTCGGAACTACGCCGCGCACGCCGCGGAACAGCAGGCGGAGGTTCCGAGCGAACCCTTGCTGTTCCTCAAACCGTCGACCACTGTGATCGGTCCTGGCGACGCGATCCGCATCCCGCCGCAGTCGACGCGCGTCGACCACGAGGCGGAGCTGGCGATCGTCATCGGCCCGCCGGGCGCCCGCCGCGTCACGAGCCCCGCCGAGGCGGAGGCCGCGATCTTCGGTTACACGTGCGCCAACGACGTCACCGCTCGCGACCTTCAGGAACGCGACAACCAGTGGACCCGCGCGAAGGGTTTCGACTCGTTCTGCCCGATCGGGCCGTGGATCGAGACCGAACTCGACGTCAGCGACATCGAGGTGCGCTGCGAGGTCAACGATTCGGTGCGGCAGCTCGGTCGCACCAAGGACATGGTCTTCTCTCCCGCCACGATCGTGTCCTATGTGTCTCACATTATGACGCTGCTGCCCGGCGACGTGATCCTGACCGGTACTCCGGAAGGCATCGAACCGCTGGAGCCCGGCGATACGGTATCGGTGTCGGTGGAAGGCATCGGCACCCTGACGAACTCGGTGGTTTCCCTTGTCTGAGGTACGTACCCGCTTCTGCCCATCGCCGACCGGAACACCGCACGTCGGTCTGGTCCGCACCTGCCTGTTCAGCTGGGCCTACGCCCGGCACCACGGCGGCACCTTCGTCTTCCGCATCGAGGACACCGACGCGGCGCGCGACAGCGAGGAGTCGTACCTCCAGCTGCTCGACGCGCTGAACTGGATCGGCCTCACCTGGGACGAAGGCCCGGAGAAGGGCGGCCCCCACGGCCCCTACCGGCAGAGCGAACGCGGCGACATCTACCGCGACGTCATCGACAAACTCGTCGCCGGCGGCTACGTCTACGAGGCGTACTCCACCGCCGAGGAGGTCGAGGCGCGGCATCGTGCCGCCGGACGCGATCCGAAGCTCGGCTACGACAACTTCGACCGGACGTTGACCGACGAACAGCGCGAGACCTTCCGCGCCGAGGGCCGCACCCCGGTGCTGCGCCTGCGCATGCCCGACGAGGCGATCACCTTCGTCGACGGAGTGCGCGGCGAGATCACCTATCCGGCGGGCAGCGTGCCCGACTTCGTCATCGCGCGCGGCGACGGATCGCCACTGTACACATTGACCAACCCGGTCGACGACGCGCTGATGCGCATCACCCACGTCATCCGAGGCGAGGACCTCATGGCGTCCACTCCGCGCCAGATCGCGCTCTACCGCGCGCTCGTCGAGCTAGGCATCGCCGAGCGCGTCCCGGAGTTCGCGCATCCGCCGCTGATCGTCGACGAGCGCGGTAAGAAGATGTCGAAGCGGGACCCGCGTTCCGATCTGCTGAAGTACCGCGCCGAGGGCTACCTCCCGGAGGGCATCCTCAACTACGTCGCGACGCTCGGCTGGTCGATCGCTCCGGACCGGGACGTGTTCTCCGTCGCCGAGTTCATCGCCGCGTTCGAGCTGTCGGACGTCAACTCGAACCCGTCGAGGTTCGACGATCGCAAGCTGGACGCGATCAACTCGACGCACATCCGGCAGCTCGCGCCGGAGGATCTGGCGCAGCGGCTGTTGCCGTTCCTTCAGGAGATGAAGCTGCTGCCGGAACACCCGACCGAGGAGCAGCTGCGTATCCTCGCGGAGGCGACGCCGCTGGTGCAGGAACGTACCGGCACCCTGGTCCAGGGCGCCAACATGCTGTCGTTCCTCTACAGTGGTGACGCGTTCGCCCTGGACGAGGCGAGTGCCAAGAAGACGCTCAAGGGCGAGGCCGCCGTCGTTCTCGACGGCGCGATCGACGCGCTCACGACGCTTCCGGACTGGACGACGGCCGCGATCGAGACCGCCCTGAAGACGAAGCTCATCGATGAGCTGGAACTGAAGCCGCGCAAGGCCTTCGCGCCGATCCGCGTCGCGGCGACGGGGAAGACCGTCTCGCCGCCGCTGTACGAGTCGCTCGAACTCCTCGGTCGTGAGACGAGCCTGGATCGCCTGCGCGCGGCCCGTTCGCTCGTCACCGACTGACGTCCTCGCTACTCCGTTTCGGGCCGGTGGACCTCGTGGTTCACCGGCCCGTTCGCGTCCGTGGGCCCAATTCACCGGGATCGCGAATCGATTCCCGGTCGTCCCGCGATCCCGGCCGCCGGATCAGTGAGGACGTGCGGTGCGGCGTCGGCGCACGAGTACGATCACGCCGTAGCCCGAGCGGATGTCCCGCGGGTCGTTCGGTCGTACCGCCGGGCGGTGCCAAGGGCGGTGGGGGTTTGGATGTCCTCAAAGACCCCGGTCGGGGCGCCTCCGGGCAATCGACCCGGCCGGTTGTCGCTCGTCGCCGGTTTCGTGGCGTTGGGCTTCGCGGTGGTCCCGATCATCGGCGACTTCGTGGCCCTCACGGCGGCGGTGCTCGCGATCGCGTTGGGAATCGTCGGCATGGGTCGGGTCGACGACGGTCGTGCGACGAATCCCGGCCAGTGCGTCGCGGGTGTCGTCCTGGGCGGCTTCGCGGGCCTGATCGCGTTCATCTTCATAGCCGCGAGCTTCAACTAACCAAGTCGGTCGAGGTGCCCTTCGGGCTTTGTCCTTTTCGTACCGCTACGCCAGCCGGCGCGTCCTGGGCTGGGTGGTCGCAGAGTTTCGGCTTGGTGGGGCGGGTTACGTGGCGGAACTGTTCTGCGGGGTCGGTAACGGAGACCCACCAAGCCGGGGGAGGTGACTTCTGCTGGGTCGTCNGGGTTGGTCGGTGGTCGAGTTTCCCGGCTTGGTGGGTCTTCCTTCCTGTCAATGGTTCGCGTTGTGCCCCCGTACGTCGCCCCACCAAGCCGAATGTGGGGGGTGTGGAGGTGCCCTCCGGGCGCTGTCCTTTTCGTACCGCTACGCGAGTCGGCGCGTCCAGGGCTGGGTGGTGGGAGAGTTTCGTCTTGGTGGGCCGCGTGTGGGGTTGCAGGGGCGGGCACTGGCGGCAGGGGAGCCCCGCCGGGCCCGGCCCTGTCCACTGTGATTCACGGGAGTCGACGGTGCGGAGGTTGTCTTTTGCGGCTTGGGAGGCGGCTGCCCACGTCAAGTTCGGTAAGTCGGTTGTCGGCGGGCTGGGACGACCGGTATCGTCCATCATCGATCAATCCGAGGGAGTTTCCATGACCACGACGACACTGTGGCGGCCGTGCGGGCCCGTCGAGTTGAAACTGGTCGAGGACTCCGCGTGGACGGCCTGGCCGCCTCGTCTGCCGGAGCAGCCGATCTTCTATCCGGTGCTCAATGAGGACTACGCGATCCGCATCGCCCGCGATTGGAACGTCAAGCACAGTGGCGCCGGATACGTCACCCGGTTCGCCGTCGACACCGCTTTCCTTGAGCGCTATCCCGTTCAGCAGGCGGGCGGCAGCACGATCCTCGAACTGTGGGTTCCCGCCGAGGAGCTTCCGGAGTTCAACCGCCACATCGTCGGCCCCATCGAAGTCGTCCACGAGTTCCACTAGGGACCTGCCGTGCCACTGTCGTCCTGTCCGCTGTCGGTCGACGGCCCTATCCTGGGCGCATGGACTTGGAATTCAGCGGCGAGCTGTGGTTTTGGCGCGGCCCGGCGCCGTGGCACTTCGTCACCGTTCCCGAGCACGAGTGCGTCGCGTTGAAGGAGGCGTCCGCGTCGGTGACATACGGCTGGGGCATGATCCCGGTCGTCGCGAAGGTCGGTGCCACCGAGTGGACGACGTCACTGTTCCCAAAGGACGGTCGCTACCTCGTTCCGATCAAGGCCAAGGTCCAGAAAGCCGAAGGCCTCGACATCGGTGACGTGGTGACCGTCAAGCTCACGGTCGGCGGCTGAGCCCCGCGCTGATCGCACGGCACCGACCCCGGACCGCCGGAACGGCACCGCGAACGCCCCCGGTTCCCGAATCGCCCCGACGCGTCGTCGGAGCGATTCCCCACCTGACCGGGAGACGTTCGCGGACATGCCGTTTCGGGCCGATCCGCGACAGACGGATCCGACCCGATGACCCATGTGGACGCATGGGCGGGTGTGGCGGAGGAATCGGGTGTTGGGCGGAGTTGACCCGATTCCCCCGGTCTATGGACGACGCGGCGTCACTCCGGCGCGTTCGCCTTCTCGTGCTCCGCGATCGCGGCGAGGAACTCCGATTGCGTCTGCGGGTAGTACTCCGTCGTGAGCCACGAGACGAGTTCCTCCTTGGTGAACGGGTACGCCGCCATCTCCGCGGCGCTGCTGTCCGGGTAGCGGTCGGGGGCGCGCTCGTATTCCACGATGCCCGGGTCGTGATGGATGCTCAGGCTGACCCGCAGCACCCAGGTGTCGTGGCGCGCGTAGCCGTAGAAGAACTGCTCCCCCGACGAGTCACCGGTGAAGTAGTAGCTCTCGTCCCACGTTCCGGAGATCTCGCCTTCCTGGACGTTCTCGAAACTCGTAGCGGCGTTGGCCTCGTGCAGCTGATCGATCATGTCCTGGTAGTCAGTGGCGGCCTCGTCGGCGGTGTACTCGGTGTCGATCGCGACGGAGACGTCCCCGTCGCCGGGCATCCCCCTGTCACTGAACTCCGGGGTGAACGTCGCGACGGTGAACATGCCCTGGCACGACGGTCTCTCCTGCATCGTGCTGTCACTGGACATCAGTCCATCGCCCCTGATCGCCTCGACCCCCAGGTAGTCCTGGACGGGTTGAAGGTCCTTCAGCGTGAAGCATCCGTCCATCGCCATGAAGACGATGTGCGAGGCCGGGGCCTTCTTCTCGTCGCCGGGGCCGTTCGATCCCGGAGGGCTGAAGCCACCGCAGCCCGTCAGCAGCAATCCGGCGACGCTCCCGACGCCGATCGCCCTTCGCCAGCTGGCCCTACGTGTCACGGTGGCTCCATTCGTCTTTCGTGCCTGTCACTCATACGATCCACGCCCCGGGCACGGCTGTGGCACGGCTGTCGGCGTCCGAGCCGTGCCGAGCGTCGCCGCCGTGGAGGGGTGGCGAGAATCGGCCGACGGATGACGGCGTTCGCCGATCGGCGAACGGACCTCGTCCCCGCGCGACCGGCTTTCATCCACTGTGGTGAATCGGGCGGTTTGGCCGCAGGGCAGTAGCTTCACCGCCGTGGTCGCGGCCCGATATCTTGGAGGGGGTGTTCGTCGTTCGTCGTGGAGTGTGGTGTGGAGTTTCGGATCCTGGGTCCGCTGGAGGTGCTCGGGGACGCCGGGCCCGTCCCGATCGCGGGCAGACATCAACCACGTCTGCTCGCCATGCTCGTGGCGGACGTCGGCCGTGTCGTCCCCATGTACCGCTTGATCGACGGCCTGTGGGAGGACGATCCGCCGCCGACCGCTCGCCGACAGGTGCAGAACACGATGGCCGCGATCCGGCGAGTCCTCGCCGACGCGGGTTTCGACGAACTGCGGGCCGTCGGCGATGGCTACCGGTTGAAATCCGAACACGTCGACGCGCGGAGGTTCGCCGAGGACGTGCGTGAGGCCCGGCGGCTCGCCGAAACCGAACGCTTCGCCGCAGCCCACGCGGCGTCGTGCCTGGCCCTCGACCGGTGGCGTGGCCCCGCGCTCGTGGGGTTGTCCGGTCGAGCCCTCGAATCGGCGGCGCGTCAACTCGACGAGTCCCACCTGGCCGCGCAGGAACTGCGGATGGACCTCGAACTGAAGTTGGGGCAGCCCGGGCGGGTGGCGGGCGAGGCGCGGGCGCTCCTCGACGAACACCCGTATCGCCAGGACCTGGCCGGCCTCCTCATGCTGGCATTGCATCAATGTGGACGGACTTCGGAATCGCTCTCGGTGTACGAGGAGCTGCGATCCCGCTTCGTTGAGGACCTGGGAATGGACCTCGGTCCAGGCCTTCGCGACATCCACCTGTCGATTCTTCGCGGGCGTGCCGAGACCACCCCGAAGCCGCCGCCGACCGCCGAGTCGCCGACGTCGCGGCCCGTGCCCGCGCAGCTTCCCGTCGCGGGCGTCGGTTTCACCGGTCGCGACGACGAACTGCGGTGGCTGGACTCGATCATCGACGCCGGCAACCCCATCGCGGTGGTGTCCGGAGGCGGGGGCATCGGCAAGACGGCGTTGGCCGTCCAGTGGGCCGAGCGGAATCGGGACCGTTTCCCGGACGGCCAGCTGTTCGTCAACCTGCGCGGGTACGACCACGGCGAGCCGATCGCGCCGCTCGACGCGCTGCAGCGGTTCTTGAGGGCTCTGGGCCAACCCAACGACTCCATTCCATCCGATATGGACGAAGCCTCCGCGCTCTATCGTTCCCTGCTGCGGGACCGCCGCCTCGTCGTGGTCGTGGACAACGCGCGGTCCGGGGATCAGGTCCGTCCACTGTTGCCCGCGACCCCCGGCTGCTTCGCGGTCGTGACGAGCCGAGACAGCCTCGCGGGCCTGGTCGCCTTGGACGGCGCGCGGCCCGTGAAGTTGGACGTGCTGAGCGAGAGCGAGTCGCGGCGACTCCTCGACGACCTGGTCGGATCGCGACGAGTCGAGGAGGAGTGGGAGTCCGCCGAGAGCATCGCCGAGCTGTGCGGTCGGTTGCCGCTGGCGCTGCGCATCGTCGGGGCGAATCTCGCGACGGACCCGCACAAGCGCCTGTCCGAGGTCGTCGACGAGTTGCGCGGGGCGGACCGACTGGACCGCATCGCGGTCGGCGGCGATCCGCAGGCCGCCGTGTCCGAGAGCATCGGCCTCTCCCTGCGCGTCCTGGATCCCGCCACGCGCCATTTCTTCCTGCGGCTCGGTCTCATTCCGGCGCAGACCTTCCCCGACGACCTGGCACGGACCGTCGGGGTCGACGGCGAGAACCAGGACAGTGGACAGATCGCCCGACTCTTGAGCGCCCACCTGCTCGAACGGCCGGGTAGCGGTCGACTGCGCTTCCACGACCTGGTGCGCCTGTACGCCCGTCGAAGCGCCGAGTCACTGGTGTCCGACGTCGAACTCGACGGTGCGCGACGTCGCATGCTGACCTGGTTCAAACAGGCGGCCAACCGGGAGGAACACGACGAGGTCATGGCGGTCGTCGAGGACCTCGTCGATCACCCCAGGTCGTGGGAGGCCGCGTCGGCCCTGCATCGCTCCATCTTCGAAGGACGCGACCCGATCCAGATTCGCGACACGGCACGACGTTGCCTGGCGGTCGCCGAGTCGCACGACGACCTCGCCGGTCAATCCACAATGCATAACTTGATTGCGGGAACATATTGGGCGACAAGGGAACTCGAACACTCTGAGGCGGCCGGAGACCTCGCCGTGCGCACCGCTCGCGAGGCGAACGATCCCATCCTGCTCGGTCGGCACCTCGGCAACCAGGCGACCTACGCCTTCTCTCGCGGTCACATCGTGCTCGCGAAGAACATCGCGCTCGAAGCCCTCGCCATCGCGGAGAAGACGGGACGCGTCGAGGCGATCGCCAGTCGGATGGAGCGCGTCGGGTCGGCGTGCTTCCAACTCGGCGAGTACGCCGAGACCGAGCGGTACTTCATGCGGGTGCGGGAACTCTACGATCTCGGCCCCGAGGCCGGGTATCGGTCCGTGCCGGGCATGTTGTCTCTCGGGGAGCTCTACTGGACCACCGGCCGGTACGACGATTGCGAGCGGGTCGTGGACGAACTGTTGCGATTCGAGGCGGTCAGTCGCCCACAGCGCACGCTGACCCTGCGCGGTCAGCTTCGCCTGGCGCAGGGGCGAATCGACGAGGCGTACGTGGATCTGCGGGCCGCGTACGACCAGGACCAGGAGAATCGGCACATCGGATCCACGGCCCAACTGCTGGAACCGCTCGCGCAGTGCGTCTACGCTCGCGGCGACGTGGACGAGGCGCTCCAGCACGCCCGTGAGTGCCTCGCGGTCGGGGTGCGTACGGGGTTCGTGCGCGACGAGGCCGCCGGGCACCTGCTGTTGGCGACCATCTACACCGGACTGGAAGACCTCCCGTCGGCGCTCCGTCATGGCGTCGCCGCCCGCGACATGTACGCGCGGATGGGGATTCCCTTCCGCCATGGGCGTTCCCTCGCCGCGCTGGCCGCGATTCACGTCGCGCTCGGCGACGCCTCGGCCGTCGAGTACCGAGACCAGGCGCTCGAGGTCTTCGAACGTCTGGGGGTGGCTGCCTTCGAGTCGGTTCCGGACGTGCCGACGATGGCATGAGGAACGTGCTGGGGAATCGCGGTTCCAGGTGGCGCGTCGCGGTGTCGTCATGACACCTCCGCCTTACGACGCGTCCGCCTGTGATCCGCTCGCGGCGGAAGAGCGCTCCTAACGCTGCGCCGGGCCCCGGTAGAAGTCGAAGCCGGAGCCGTCCTGGAGCAGGAATCGTTCGTAGATCGCCCGTGGCACAGTCGATCCCGACAGCTTTCGTTCGGTCAGCTGGGGCGCGGGCAGTTGGTGGCGGGCGAACTCCAGGATCCTCTTCAACCGGACCTGCTCAGGCGGCAGACTCGGCGAGGCGAACTCCTTGCGGAGCCGATCGGCGGAGCGCTGGAGTTTGCCCAAACGGGAGCCGTTCGCCGCGTCCTCTTCGGAGACCGCTTGGAGGTAGGCGAACCGCTGGTCGGTCAACACCCAGAAGCCCTTCTTCAACCCCGCGACGGCTGCCGCCTGACAGTGCGGTTGGGCGCCGAAGGCGAAGACGTTGGTGGGGGCGCTGGAGCTGCCGCTGTCGAACGCGTCCTCGTGAGCTCCGCTGGCGAAGTACACGAAGACGTAGATCGGCAGACCAATTGTCCACAACAGAATTCTGACGGGCAGTGGGCGCTTCAGCTTCCCCGTCTTCCGGCGGCGGGTCATCTTGAAGACGGGACTGGCGCTCACTATCCATTCAAGACGTTCGTGTGGCGCCAGCCACTGTGCTCGAACGGCGTCGGCGGCGTCGTTGTCGGGATGGAATCGGCGGTGGGACATGCGACATCCTTGGGGAGGCGTGAGTGATCGCCGCGGAGGTCCGTGTTCTCGGCGGCGGCTCGATAGTACGAAGCCGCTGCGACACCTCTAACGCTCCTCATCGGACACTCCAGGTCGACGCCCCGACATGGCGACGTCGGGTGCGATTGCAAGGCCCCGGCGTTCGGCTTGGCGAAGTGTGCCGGGTGGTGGGAGAGTTTCGGCTTGGTGGGGCGGTGTGCGGGGCCACCAATCCGAATGTGGGTGTGGCGGCTTCTGAGTGGAGTGCCCTTCGGGCGCTGTGCTTNTNGTACCGCTANGCNAGTCGGCGCGCNTNGTGCCGGGTGGTCGNNGAGTTTCGGCTTGGTGGGGCGGGTTACGTGGCGGAACTGTTCTGCGGGGTCGGTAACGGAGACCCACCAAGCCGGGGGAGGTGACTTCTGCTGGGTCGTGGGGGTTGGTCGGTGGTCGAGTTTCCCGGCTTGGTGGGTCTTCCTTCCTGCCGGTGCCTCGTCTTGCGGCCTCGTACGTCGCCCCACCAAGCCGAATGTGGGTGTGGCGNCTTCTGGTNGAGGTGCCCTCCGGGCGCTGTCTTTCTCGTACCTCCGCACCTGGTCGGGAACCTGCCACGCCTTGGACTGGGTGGCCGCAGACTTTCGTTTGCGCCCAGGCAACTCGGCTTCCCTAGTGCTGGGTGGTCGGAGAGTTTCGGCTTGGTGGGGCGGGTTACGTGNCGGAACNGTTCTGCGGGGTCGGTAACGGAGACCCAC
>NZ_CBCRZX010000031.1:0-54295 GCF_965137155.1 Stackebrandtia soli | reverse complement strand
GGCGTCTTCACGGGGGGCAGGTCGGCGCACAACCGTCTCCAACTCCACAACGCCGCGAGCGCGGCGGGAAGGAACGGCCAGGTCCACGCCCACGTCACCGCGAGAACTCCACTGTGGGGTATCGCGAGGACGAGGGCGAGAGTCGCCAACTGGGCGATCGTCCGCCCGATCTTGTCGACCGTGACGCTGGGACGCATCCGCCCGAGCCCGCGCGTCGCCGCCAGCAGTGCCTCGACCGCGACCGCGCACGGCAGGAACACCGCGAGGACCCGCAGCGCCGAGGCGTAGGCGTCGCCGCCCTCGTCCTGCCAGTCGCCCAGCGTCGGAGCCGCCACCCACAGGGCGAAGGCGGCGACGGACGCGGCGATCATCGCGGGGACGAGCGCGACCCGCAGCACCTCGCCCAACGCGCCGGGACGCCCGGAGCGTTTCGTCAGCGCGACCCAGTACACGAGACCGGTCGGGGTGCCGAGCCTCGCCAGCGCCAGAGCGAGCAGGAACGCCGACGTCGCGGCGAAGAACTGGCCCGCCGCGTGTGGTCCGAGACCGGCCGCGACGAGCCAGGTGACGACGACGCCGCCGGCTCCCGAGAACGCCGCGCCCCCCAGGTTGAGGGCACCACCGCGCGCCGTTCGGCGCAGGATGTTCGCGGATCGTTCGACCGTCAAGTCCGCCATGAGGGCTCCGCGCCGAGCCAGCGCTCAAGCCGCGCGTCGTGTGGAGCGTAGTGGTCGGACAGTTCACGATCGAGGGCGTCGTCCCGATGCGGCGGCCGTGGCCTCGCGTTGTGCCGGGCGAAGGCGATGTCGCCGAGTTGCGGCAGGCCGAGAAACCGCAGGACCCGGTCGAAGACCACCTCCGGTTCGGTGAAGAACCGACCGCTGTCGATGACCATGATCCGGTCGGCGCCGACGGCGGCGGACACCCGGTCCAGGTGGTCGGCGTAGTGCCCGCGGTCGAGGTAGGCGTGGTGCTGGTGGCTGAACGAGTAGTACTCCGGCTCGGCGATCAGCCGGTCGTTCTCCCCGGCGAGCCGCTCCGGTTCGGCGGCGAGCGCGTCGGAGAAGTCCGCTATGGACTCGAAACCGCGAGCGCGCTCGTGCGCGTGTTGGGAGCGGGCGCGTTCGACGGGGTCCCGCACGAGCACCAGCAGTCGGGCGTCCGGGAGGTCGCGGGCGATGCGTTCGGCGGCGAGCGGGTGGTACAGGTAGTACGGGCTCGACTCGAACGCCAAGGGTGTCACCCCGGAGTGCTCGGCGATGCGGTCCGCCGTGCTCCGCGCCGCGAAGTGCGCCCGGTACCAGGCCAGGCCCCGGTGGTAGTCCGTGTCGAAGAAGTGTATTCCTTTGTGGAATATCGGCTTCAGGATCGCCGGGTGTTGGGCCAGCGCCCGATACATCGACGTCGTGCCGCAGCGCTGCCCCCCGGAGACGAGGAAACCCGGCAGCACACGACGGTTCGACGTCAGACGGCCGAACGTGCGCGTCCCCGCGTGGACGACGCGTTTGAGCGGGACCGGAACGTCCCTCGAACGAAGCTTCACGGCGCGGGCTCCCCTTCCACGACGATGTGATCCAGCAATGTGGGCAACAGCCAGCGCCCCAACGCGCCCAGCGCCGCACCCGCCTCGGCCTGCCCGTCGGCGAGGTAACGGGTCGCCAGGTCGACGAGGTACAGCAGCGTCGTCAACCGCGCCCGCTGCGGATCGATGCCGAACGTCGACAACACCGCGGGGGCGCGCGTCAGCAGCGACGCGACGGCGATCGCCGGGTCGATCCGGCGCGTCACGATGTCGTCCTGGAGCGCGTAGTGCAGCGGGTCGAAACCGACCGGCACGTCGGTGGCGAACCGTTCCAGATCCCACAGCAGCAACCTCGTCGGCAGCATCGCCATGTTCCACGGCGCCCAGTCGCCGTGCCACGATCCGAAGGTCAGGTAGTGCCGCCCGTTCCGATCGAGGAGGCTCCGGCCCGCGTGGACGAGCGCGCGACCGTCCTCACTGTCGCCCAGCGCGTCCAGCCGCCGCCGCAGTCGACGCGCGTAGCGGCTGTCGGCGAGGCCCGTCGTCGTCGTTCCCGTGCAATGCGCCAACTCGCGCATCGCCGCGTGAAGGCGGTCCCGGTCCAGCCCGGCGGGGCGCTCCCAGCCGGGTAGCGCCTGCTGGACCAGCAGTTCGTGCCCGCGCCAGCGCCCGGTGTGGATCACCCCGGGCACCTCCACCCTGGACAGTCCTAGGCCGGCGAGTGTGCGCAACGCCCGCGACTCGTCGCGGACGAGGCCGCGAGTCAGGTCGTTGACACCGATCTTGACGAAGCCGACCGAACTCGCGGACTCGGTCAACAGCTGCAGGATCGGCTTGCGATTCGCCCGCGCCGGACCGATGTGGATGCAGAGGTGGACGGGATGCCCCATCACCTCGGTCAGATGCCGCGCTATGTCGACGTCGCTCGAAGGCAGCGCCAGGCGGTCGCGCAGCAACAGCCGGTCCGTCCGGGTGACGAGGGCCGCGACGGCCGCGTCCCGTTTCAGCCGGGCGGATCGGGCGGCGGGCCGGGCGTACTGCCGCAGCGCCGCCGCCGCGACCCGGCGCGAACTCTCCGGTACCAGCACCCGCGCGTGACGCAGGTTCGGTACCGCGATGAAACGCCGAGCCGTGTCGCCGTCCCCCGAGGGAAACAGCATGGACGTCACCTCGGCGAGGTAGTCCGCACGGCGGGTCGTCTCATCGCCCGTGGCGATTCGCGCTGTCACGGTGCCATCCCCTCCACGGCACCGTCACGTTCGTTTCTCCACAGGAGGACATAGCAGAGCATCGTCAACACCAACGGTGGCAACAGCGCGTTGTAGTAGAACATCGACGTCAACGACAAGACCATCACAACCCAACCAACGATTCCGACCGGTGAATGGTCGCGGCGAAACCTCCACAGGACCGCGAGGAAAAAGCCGAGATAGCACGCCACCCCGGCGAGCCCGTGCGCGAAGACGACCTGCCACAGCTGGCCGTTGCCGCCCAGCGTCCGACTGCCGCAGTTGGGGCACGCCTCGGTCGGCCCGATCGCGATCGAGTCCGCCGAACCGACCGTGTTGCGGGTGGAGCCGAAGCCGAGCACCGGTGAGTGCGGGACCGCCGCGAGCGCCTGCTCCGTGGAGTAGCCGCGACCGTCGTCGGAATGCCCGTTGTCGATGCGCGCGGAGACGACGTCCCCCAGCGGCGTCACCGCGATCGCCAGCAACGCGACGAGGCCGGCGCCGACGAGGACTCCGATCATCCACAGTCGGCCGACGATGAACATTCGGACGGCGACGACGACGGCTATGACACCGAGGTTCAGCCACAGGCCGCGATTCATCGAGTGCACGATCGGGACGACCGCGATCGCCAGCAGCGCGACGGCGGCGACCCTGTGCCGCGTCGACGTGCGGAAACAGAACGCTGCGACGGCGATCCAGCCCGCGCAGATCGCCATGATGTTGCCCCACGTGTTGGTGTACCCCCATGGAGCGGCGGGACGGGGCGTCTCGTAACCGAGGAAGTCCATCACCTGGGAGGCCTGCGGATGCACGAGCGACTTCACGAAGCCGTTCGAGCGGATCCCGTGCGGCAGAACCGCCTCCACGGGGGACGTGAACTCGAAGGTGCCCGCGAAGGTCCCCAGCAGGCCACCGACGACCGTCACCAGGCCCAGGTACGACAGCAGGCCGATGAGGCGTCGACGTGGGAACTCCCGTTCGGACAGGTTGACCGCGTACAACGCGATGATCGTGACGCTGATATAGCCGCCGAACCGATACAGCGCGCCCGGCAGTCGACCGAGCCAGCCGCCGGCGACGGTTCCGGGCGGGTTCACGTCGAGCATGAGCAGGCTCGCGGCCACCACCAGGCAGAAGCACAGCCAGATCCCGAACGCCGGTGGCAGTTCGACGTGCCGCCGCCGCGTCAGCGAGATCGCCATCGGCACGGCCAGCATGGGGAAGATCAGTGCCTGAAGACCCAGAACCCACCATAGTGGATATAGGGCGAGCAGCCACACCAGCAGGCTCCCGGGACCCCGCCACAAGCCGGGCGTCGGCTGGTCGACGGCGCGGTCGACCACTCCCAGCCGCCCGGAAGAGGGCGCGACCACGGTCAGGGCGTGTCCTGGAGCCCACTTGCGTGGCAGGTCCGAGACACGCCCCGGTTCAGCGCTCATCGCGCCGGTCGCCGATGGCCTCGAGCGGATCGTCGTCCTCGACCACCGGGATCATGTCGGTCGGTCGGTCGTCCCCGGTCGGCATGCCCCCACCACTACCGCCGCCTCGGCGCCGCGGGGTCGGTGGCCGCCCGCGCCGAACACGTTCGTCCCGCACCGTCGTGACCGTGCGCCGCGACGACTCCGACGTGATGCCGCGCCTGGTCGGAGCCTCCGGCTCGTCGGTCGGGGCCGGCATGCGCGGCAGCGCGACCGCGCCGAGCAGTGGGGCGTCGATGCGGTGCATCGCCTGGACGGCCTCGGCGACGTCCTCCACCTTGTCCTTGCCGCATTCCACGGCGATGAGCACCGCGTCCGCGTCGGCGGCGAGCAGCTGAGCGTCCGCCGACACCGTCATCGGCGGGGCGTCCACCACTACATAAGAGGCCCGGTCGCGCAGTTGTGAGTAGACCTTCGCGATCGTGTCCCGGGAGGGACCCGTCGCGGTGCCACAGCCTCCGGGCCCGACGACGTCGAGCAGCGGGTGCCGTGCCGCCCGGTGCGTGGCCCGCGCCAGGTCCGAGCGGTCGGCAAACACATCGGACAGTCCCGGAACGGCCGGTGCGTCGAGCAGCGACGTGACCGTGAACGGCCCACTCGGATGCGCCGCCACCGCGACCGACGGACTGCCCGCCCGGGCGAGCGCCGCCGCCAGGTTGGCCGCGCACACGCTCGACGCCGACCCGGACGACACCCCGGCGACGACGATGACGCGGTGCGGGGCCGGGCCGAGCGCCGCGACGACCTCGTTGCGGAGCCGCCCGAAGACCCGCCCGCCCGGGGAGAACGCCGCGAAGACGTCATTCGTCTTGATCTCGATGTCACGATGGACCACCGCGATGACGTCCACATCGCAGCGTCGCGACACGTCCGAGGCATGCCACACGCGCGCCGCGAACCGCTGCCGGACACTCGCCACGGAGACGCCGGCGAGCGCCCCCAGCAAGGTTCCGCCGGCGACCGCGACGAGCGGCTTCGGAGAGCTCGCCGACTGCGGCAGGCGCGGTTCGCTGATGACGCGGCCCGCGCTCACGGCGGACGAGGCCGACGTCAGTTGCGCCTTCAACGACGTCCACTCGGTGATCTCGCTGTCGACCGCTCCCCGGCTGTTCTTGACGACGACGTAGTCGAAGTCGGATTCATCGAGTTTGGACAGCTCCTGGGTGAGCCTGCCGCGCTCCGCCTCCAACCCGGCGAGTTCGCCGTCGACGACGTCCATCTGCTCGGCGAGGCGGTTCTTGGCCGTTTCCACGCGGTTGACCAGGTACGCGTCGGCGAAGGCCTCGGCGCCGTCGCGGGCGCCGGCGGGGCTGTCGGCGGTGAAGGCGATCGTCAGGATCGACGTGTTCGGGGGCACCGACACCTCGACCTCTCCGGCGAGCGTCGCCGCGTCACGGGACTTGACGCCGAGGGTCTTCGCGGCGAGCTTGGCGACGGCCGTCGACGTCACCAGTTGGGCCTCAGTGTCCAGATTGATCTCGGTCTTGGAGCGGGACTGCGCGACGACCGAGGTCTCCGCTCCGGTCGGGGCGACGAGGACTTGGGTCTGCGACTGGTACTCGCGCGGTGCCAGTCCCGTGTAGATGCCGCCGACCGCCATCCCGGCGACGGTGGCGCCGATGAGCAGCAGGCGGTGACGTGTGGCCATGTCGAGGTAGTCGCTGAGGGTACGGCTGGGGGATGCAGGGGCTGTCAACGGTCCGCGAACCTTTCGCATCGGAAGGTAGTCGTCTAAGGAAACGAGCCGCGCAACTGATGGACACGGGCAAGCGTCAGACCCCGCCCACAAGGGTGGTGAGAATACGCGACATGTTCATCGATCTATACATTCTGTCGCGAAGACGACACGCTCCTATGGGTTATTAGTGCACCATGGAGGCGGATGAAACCTAGGGGGCGACATGCGGCGGATGCGAAGTAGGAATACGTTCCTCGCCTGGACGGCGACGGTCGTGAGTGTCTTTCTGGCGATGACGATCGGCTCGACGTACGGGCTGATCACCGCGTCCGGCGCTGATCTCGACTCCGAGGAGGCGGCCGGGGGAGTGTTCACTTCGGACGCGGACGGCTACACGCTGTCCGGAAGGTCCGATCTAAACATTCCAGACACGACACGGCTCCTCGTCGGCGCCGGGCCCGAGGGAGTCTCGGTCGCCTACGTCCAATTCGACATGGGAGTCGCGCACAGTGCCGAGGGCGCGACGGTGACCGTCGCCATCGCGAAGACCCGAGTCGAGGACCTCGTCGAGATCGCGCAGGTGTCGAGCGAGTGGGCGGAGACCTCACTGACGGCGGAGTCGGCGCCCCTGTTCGGGCCGGTCCTGGACTCGCAACAGGTCACCGGCGACACCGGCACGGTCACCTTCGACGTGTCCGCCGCGGACCTCACGGGACCGTCCGCCGCGTTCGCCCTGACAACACCGTCCACCGAGGGCCAGATCCACCTCGTCGCCCGGGAATCGCGGGAATCCGTTCCGGCTCTTCGAGTCCCGGCCGCGACGATTCCCTCGGCGGCGCCGTCGCCATCTGTGGTGACGCCGTCGCAGTCCTCTGTGGCGTCGCAGCCGTCGGACGTCCCGACCGCGGTGCCGCCCCCTCCGTCCACCGCGCCGTCGACCGTGCCGCCCTCGTCCGGCGTGTCGCAACCGTCGGACGCGCCCTCGTCCGCCCAACCGCAGACGGCACCCGACCCGGCGTCCGTACCCGGCGCGACGCGGCCGACACCGCTGCCGCCCCCGGGCGTCGGCGAGTTCGGCGCCCCGACGACCGAGCCCGGCGTGCACGTTCCGACGCCGCGCGTCCCCAGCCCGGTGGGCCCGCAGGACCCGCCCGGGCCGCACTACCCGATCGGGCCGCCTCCCGCGCCGAGCGACTGCGCCGTCGGGGACGATCTCGTCCCGACGTGCGGGGCGCTCCAGGGCATCGCCCCCGCCGGTAAGACCCCGGTGTCCAAGACGGCGGCGCTGCTCGATTACGAGACCAAGGTGGACAAACGACAGCACGTGTACCACTCGTACCACCGTGGGACGTCCAAGATGTTCCCGACGGACGACGAGATCGAGGTCGCCCGTGATCCGCTCGGCAAGCGGCTGCTGTTCATCAACTGGAAGCCACAGAACGTGACCTGGGCGGAGATCGCCGCGGGCGACGCGGAGACTGACGCCTATCTCGATCGGCTCGCTCAGCACATCAAGAGTCGCTTCAACGAGCCGTTCTTTTTCACCGTCCATCATGAACCCGAGAACGACGTGCGCGAGTCGCCCGGCTCGGGTTACACCGCCGACGACTACGCGGCGATGTTCCGCCACGTCGTCGAGCGGCTGCGCGGAGGCGGCGCGGATCAACTGGTGTCCGTCATCGTCTACATGGCCTATCTGAAGTGGACGACGCAGCCCTGGCACGAGAGGCTGTATCCCGGCGACGACGTGGTCGACTGGGTCGCCTGGGACAGCTACGGCTACTCCGATCCCGGCTACGGCCACGGCGACTTCGCCGAACTCGTCAACCGGACCGCCGACAGCAAGCCCGATTGGCCGGGCACGTACCGGTGGGCCGCGCGAACGTTCCCGAACAAGCCGCTCATGATCGGCGAGTGGGGCGTCTGGTACTCGCGTGATAACGCCGGTCATCAGGCCGAGGTCTTCGAGTCCGCGGGCGCTCAAATGGGGCATTTCCCGCGACTCAAGGCGGTGCTGTACTTCGAGTCGCCGAACGCCGAGGGGCGAAGCTCGCAAGTGGATTCGACGCCGCACGGCCTGGTGGCGTTCCAGCGCTGGTGTGATTCTCGGCAGTTCGACGTCGCCCTGTGAGGCGACTGCCGTCGCGGCCGACGCGGGGGACCGCGTCGGCCGCGACACGTCTCCGGAGCGGACACAATGAACAATTCGCGCATCGTGTGCCACGACGGGAACGACGCGTTCGCGTCGTCGTCCGCCACGGTTCCGGGCGACGCCCTGCCACGCCACAGTGTACTGTCGGTCGCGGAAGCCCGATGAACTACCCCGAAAGTCGATAGTGGATGTGTCGCCGGGGTCCAATGTGATGAACGCCAGAACGCCCGAACGCGCCGTGTTCGGGCGTTCGGGCGTTCGTGGGGACCTCCGCCACCGGCGAGCCCCAGCCCGCCAGAGGCAGAACACCCGGCCGAGCCGAGCCGAACCGAGCCGACGCCGGAGCGGGGCCGGAACCGAACCGGGCCCGAACCGGGCCCGAACCAGGTCCCGGAGTCGGAGCCGAACCAGGTCCCGGAGTCGGAGCCGAACCAGGTTCCGGCGCCGAATCAGGTCCCGGACGGAACCCTCGCCCCTGGCCCGCCTTCCCTGGCCCTCTCGCCGCCCCGTCCGTCTACTCCGCTTGGTTGGTTAAACGCTCCGCTTGGTTGGGCAAATGTTCGAAACAGGCGTGTTTTCGCAATTTGCCCAACCAAGCGGGACTTTTGCCCAACCAAGCGGAGATGGTGGTGGGTGGGCTCAGCCGAGGCGTTCGATCACCATCGCCATGCCCTGGCCGCCGCCGACGCACATCGTCTCCAGGCCGTACCGTCCGCCGGTGCGCTGGAGTCCGTGCAGCAGTGTGCCCGTGATGCGGGCGCCCGTCATGCCGAACGGGTGGCCGACCGCGATCGCGCCACCATGGACGTTCAACTTCTCGATCGGCACGCCGAGGTCCTGATAGGAGGGAATCACCTGGGCGGCGAAGGCCTCGTTGATCTCCACGAGATCCATGTCGTCGATCGTCAGCTCCGCGCGAGCCAACGCCTGGCGGGACGCCTCGACCGGGCCGATGCCCATGATCTCCGGCGAGATCGCGCTGACCCCGGTCGACACGATCCGGGCGAGCGGCGTGATGCCGAGCTCGGCGGCCTTCGTGTCGCTCATGATGACGACCGCCGCGGCGCCGTCGTTGAGGGGACAGCAGTTCCCCGCGGTGACGCGGCCGTCCGGCCGGAACACCGGCTTCAGCCCGGAGACTCCCTCGTAGGTCACGCCCGCGCGCGGACCGTCGTCAGTGGAGACGACCGTTCCGTCGGGGAGGGTGACCGGCGTGATCTCCTCGGCCCAGAATCCGGCCGCGATCGCCTGCTCCGCGAGATTCTGCGAGCGCACGCCGAAGTCGTCCATCTCGCGCCGCGTCACGTTCCGCAGAAGCGCCAGGTTCTCGGCGGTCTGCCCCATGGCCAGGTACACATCGGGCAGTTCGCCGCCGTCGCGCGGGTCCGTCCAGTCGATCGTGCCCGACTGGGCGCGTTCCTCGGACCGCGCCAACGCGCCCGCGAAAGCGGGGTTCTGCCAACTACCGCCGACGAGCGCGGCGGCCTCGGGCGGAAGCGCGTCGGAGTTGCCTCGCGCGTAGCGCGACACCGCCTCGACGCCGGCGGAGATGAACACGTCGCCTTCGCCGGCCTTGATCGCGTGCATCGCCATCCGGGTCGTCTGCAACGACGAGGCGCAGTACCGGGTGAGCGTCGCGGCGGGCAGGTGGTCGTAGCCCAACAGGACGGCGACGACGCGCGCCATGTTGAAGCCGGCCTCACCGCCGGGGAGCCCGCAACCGAGATACAGGTCGTCGATGAGGGTCGGGTCGAGGTCGGGGACCTTGTCGAGAGCGGAGCGGATAGCGGTGACAGCGAGGTCGTCGGGCCGCAGATCCTTGAGGGAACCCTTGAAAGCGCGACCGATCGGGGTGCGAGCGGTGGCGACGATGACTGCTTCAGGCATGACGGCAGCATACTCGCCGGTAACACAACGGGAGGTGTGGTGGCGACAGCGCCGGGTGACCCACTGGCGGATCGCTCTCCGCCCATGCCCACTCGGACTTCTTCCCGTGCGTCATCGGCGGGACCCGCGAACCGGACTGCGGAGCCGCGCCGACGCCCGCGGGGGCCACGACTCGTCGGGATCGCGACGGTCGCGACGCCAGGCGGAACCCGCCGACGCGGTCCGGCGGCACGCTCAGCGCGGTCGAGGCCCCGAAACCGCGCCGGAGACGGTACCCCCACCCGTTCCCCCGAAACACGACGTCGTCGCGGGACTTCCGCCGACGTGTGGTCGACGTCTTGAGCTCTCGCCTCGCTCGATCTCGGGTCGTGGGGCAACCTCTATGCTCTTCCGCATGCGTTATGTCAATTCAGTTATCGACCTGATCGGTGACACCCCGTTGGTGAAGCTGAACGCGGTCACCGAGGGCATCGAGGCCCTCGTGTTGGCCAAGGTCGAATATGTCAACCCCGGTGGCAGCGTCAAGGACCGCATCGCCACCCGCATGATCGAGGACGCGGAGAAGGCGGGCCTGCTCAAGCCGGGGGGCACCATCGTCGAACCGACGTCCGGCAACACCGGCGTCGGCCTGGCGATGGCCGCGCAGCAGAAGGGCTACCACTGCGTCTTCGTGTGCCCTGACAAGGTGTCTGAGGACAAACGCAACGTGCTCAAGGCCTATGGGGCCCGCGTCGAGGTCTGCCCGACCGCCGTCGCACCCGAGGACCCGCGCTCGTACTACAGCGTCTCGGACCGGTTGACCCGTGAGATTCCCGGAGCCTGGAAGCCCGACCAGTACTCCAACCCTGCCAACCCCCGCTCGCACTACGAGACCACCGGCCCCGAGATCTGGTCTCAGACCAAGGGCCGCATCACCCACTTCGTCGCGGGCGTCGGCACCGGCGGCACCATCTCCGGCACCGGACGGTACCTGAAGGACCAGGGCCCCGTTCGCGTCATCGGCGCCGACCCGGAAGGTTCCGTCTACTCGGGCGGGACGGGGCGGCCGTACCTGGTGGAAGGCGTCGGCGAGGACTTCTGGCCCTCCAACTACGACAAGACCGTGTGCGATGAGATCGTCGAGGTCACCGACGCCGACTCCTTCGCCATGACGCGTCGTCTCGCCCGCGAGGAGGGCCTCCTCGTCGGAGGATCCTGCGGCATGGCCGTCGTCGCCGCGCTGGACGTCGCCCGTCGCGCCAACCCCGACGACGTCATCGTCGTCCTGCTTCCGGACGGCGGACGCGGTTACCTGTCGAAGATCTTCAACGACGACTGGCTCACCGAGTACGGCTTCCTCTCCGCCGGAAACGTCGACACCACCGTCGCGGACGTTCTGTCCCGTAAGGACAGTTCGCTTCCGGAGCTCGTTCACGTGCACCCCAACGACACCGTGCGCGACGCCATCGGCATCCTGCGCGAGTTCGGCGTCTCCCAGATGCCGGTCCTCAAGGCCGAGCCGCCCGTCGTCACCGGTGAGATCGCCGGTGCCGTCGCCGAACGCGACCTGCTCGACGCCCTGTTCACCGGCGCCGCCGCGCTCCACGACCCGGTGGAGCGGCACATCGGTACGCCGCTGCCGATGATCGGTGGTGGGGAGCCCGTGTCCCGCGCGGTCGATCTGCTGGCGAAGGACGACGCGGCCGTCGTCCTCGTCGAAGGCAAGCCTCGCGGCATCGTGACCCGTCAGGATCTCCTGACCTACTTGCAGAGCCGCTGACCCGCGTCGTNNNNGGNGCCGACCTCGTTCGGCGCCNACGGCACCTCGGCAGTCAGCCCACCCTCGTCAGCCAATCACCCTCGCCGATCTCGGCGAGCGCCGCGATGAGCCGAGCGCGTTCCTCGGCCGTTCCGTCGGCGCCCAGCGCGTGGTGCAGGCCGAAGAACAACAGGGTCGCCGCCGCCTCGCGGTCGCGTGGTTCGATTCCCGGGCCGGGCATCGCCGCCGCCACTGGGCGGCGGGGCAGGAGGCTTCGTACCCGTGCGGCGAGCCCGCCTCGCGCGGCGCGACGCGCGAGTATCGCCTTGCGCATCAACAGTCGGGCGTCGTCGTGGACGCCGGCGATGGCCGCCGAGCGCGCGACCGTCAGCACCACGGCCTGCGACCGATGGCACCGGCGCGGGCTGTCCCACCACAGTGAGCGCAGCACCGGGTAGTCGCCGGTGTCGTGCGGTAGCGCCGTGAACTCCAGCCACACCGCGTCCACGTCCCACAGTCCGGATCGCAGCGATCCATCCAATATGGAGACGGCGCCTGGTCGATCGCCCCCGGACATGGCGTCGCGCGCCCGCCTCAGACTGTCGTCAGCACTCGTGTGCCGAGCCGAAGCGGACGCGCGGACCATGCGGACTCCATTCTGATGAGCCGGAACCCCCGACTCGGACCGCCCAGCGTCGTTCCCCCGCGCTGGGACGGCCCTTGCTCATGCCCTTGGCGATCCGTGGGTCGACGCCGCGTCACAGCATCGCCATGCCGTGTTCGGCAATGGGATTGAGGTGACGCGCGTACCAGCGGACCGGCCGTCATCATATGCCATGGCGGTGATCCGCGGTTGCCCTAGCGTCCGATGAGGACTTCCTCTCGGTCGGCCTGGGCGACGCGCTCGTTCGGCTCGCCGCCCGTCGGGCGCGTCGCGATCAATGTGGTGTTGGTGCGGCGGTGCCGCCCGACGTACTTGGCCATGCCATCCTCCCTGATGTCCGGTCGATGTGGTCGACTCTAGCCACGGGGTACGACACTTTCGCCGCGTCGTGGATTCCCCGCTCAGCCCCATCGTGGGGCACGTCACGTCCGCTGATTATGGAGGGTCACGGACTCGTGATTCTCCGTCTGGCGACCTCACCGTCGGACGTTGGTCGACATGCTCGACTGTAGATCCGGGGGTTCCGGCGGGCAACTCGATTTACGTCGTGGGTCGGTGCTTGTCGAAGTTGCCGAGGAAGATCGCGTCCGGTTCCGTCGGGTCGGGGAACGGCCCCGGCTCGACGTCGCACTCGTAGTTGAACAGCAGGAAGCACTCCTTCGCCTCGGTGATGCCGAGCTCCTTCGCGGCCGCGAGCGCCGCGTCCAACCAGCTGTTCCGGTACGAACCCTGGAGGATCTCCTCGATCGGCTTCATGCCGTGCCCGCCGACCTCGGCGTAGTCATGGTCGAACCATCCGATGACGGTGTTGTCCTCGTCGTAGGAGGTGTTCAACCAGATGGCGACACGTCCGGGCGTCTCCTCGATCAGTCCTGATCTGTACATGTCCGTCCTCTCACGGTGGGAATGGTTGCGAGGCAACGGAAGCAGCCCCTGTTCGCCTCGCGAAAGAACTGTAGACGTGCGGTGCGACAGCCCTGTGTCCGGAATTCCCGCCCGGGCGGGACGCCGGGCCCATGTGCCCGGGACGCCGGGACGGTCAATATTCAGATGGAACCGTCACCCGCCGCTTCTGGCCCCGCCTAAAGTGGCGACGAACGTGGGAAGTCCCATACCGACTTCCCCATGGACACCTCGGAAGGAGGGACGACATGTCGAAGATCCTCAAGCTCCAGAAGCTGGCCGCGCAGCCCACGCACGTCGAGCCGGCGCTCAGCATCAGCTCCTGCGACTCGCACAGCTGCTAATGCACTGAAAGCGGCGGGGACGGTTCCACCTCCGCTCCGAGACGTTCGTGAAGGACCTGCCGTGTATTCCTGGGAAACGCTGTACATCTACTGCCAACAGGGTTCACGGTGGTTCGAACCGTTGGCTCGGTACCTGCCCACCTCCGAGCACCTCTCGGCCTTCCGCGATCTCGCCCCTTCCAACTGGACGGTATGGCGTCGTGGGCTCTGGTTCATCGCCGACCCACCGGGCAAGTCGATGCCGAAACAGGGCTGGAAGATCCACGTCAGCGCCCAGACCGCCGACAGCGTCGACGTTCTCCGGCTCGCGATGCCCAGGCTGCTTGCCGCGGGCGTCCCGTTCAAGTTCCTGCTCGACCCGCGTTCCGTCGCCCTCACCAGTGGAAAGCTGTGGCCACGCGGTTCCAGCGGTAAGTTCATCACCGTCTATCCACCGGATGAGAAGTCCTTCGTCGCCGTCGCGACCGATCTCGCGGCGACTCTCGGGGACTACAGCGGCCCGTACATTCTCTCTGATCGGCGGGTCCCGAACTCCCGCAACGTCTTCTACCGGTACGGCGGCTTTACCGGAATTCGCCGCGTCCGCTCCGACGGCGCCGCCGACCTCATGATCGCCGCGCCCGACGGTGAACTCGTCGTCGACGTACGTCAGCCGTACTGGTCGGCTCCCCCCTGGGTCCAGCAGGACCCGTTCGGTCGACCCGCGCAGGAGGACATCGACGAGGACGACGAAGGCGACGGCACCCTCGACGGACGGTTCACCGTCACCGAGGCGATCCAGTTCTCCAACCGAGGCGGTGTCTACCTCGCCGACGACTCCCGTACCGGCCGTGACGTGATCTTGAAAGAGGTACGACCGCACATCGGACTCGGCGAACTCCGGTACACACAGGACTATGTTCAGGTCTTGACGAAGGAACACCGACTACTCGCGGCCCTCGCCGACTCGCCGCACTTCGTCAACCCCGTCGCGCTGTTCGACGAATGGGAGCACACGTTCCTCGCCGAAGAACGCGTCAACGGTCCCCAGCTCAGTCAGCTGTCCATCGAGGGCAACCCCGTCTATACGCGCGATCTCACGGCCGCCGCGCTCGCCGAGTACCACGGGCGGATGCGCGGTTACTTCACGGATCTCGCCCACGCCGTCGGTGACGCCCACGATCGAGGCATCGTCCTCGGCGACCTGTCCTGGACGAACGTGCTCGTCGACGAGGACCGGGACCGGATCACAATCATCGACTTGGAGGCCGCTCGCGAGGTCGACGTCGACCCGCCGATGCGGATGCACACCAAGGGCATCTCGAGTCCCCGCTACATCCGCACTGGCGACGCCGAGCCCCGCGATGACCTGTACTCCATCGGGTCCATGCTGTTCGGCTCGATCATGCTCGCCAACACCTTCCTCGGGTACCGTCCCGGCGCGCTGCCACGCTTTCTCGATGCGCTGCGCGCCGACCTCGGACTGCCGAACGGCCTCGTCTCGCTCATTCGCGACCTCACCGACGACCCCGACGGCCATGGCCAGCCGACACCGGCGGAGATCGCCCAGCGGCTCACCGATCTGTCCATCGACGATCCGAACGCGTGGCCCACCCCGATTCCGCTGGCACGGCCCGCCGCCGACATCCTGACCGGCGACCGTCTCGACGCCGTGCGCGCCGCAGCCGTCGACGCTCGCGGCGGAATCGTCCGGTATCTGCAGGGCACCGCCACTCCGGACCGTGACGACCGGCTCTTCCCCGGGGACGTCGCCACCTTCGAAACGAACCCGCACCACGTCGCCCATGGCGCCGCCGGTGTACTGCACGCGCTGACGCTCCTTCCCGGTGACATGCCCAGGGCACTCGACTCGTGGCTGCTGAAGTCGACCATCACCGATGCCACCCACCCGGCCGGCCTCTATTTCGGTCAGACCGGTATCGCTTGGGTGCTCGATGAACTCGGCCACAGCGGCTACGCCGCGAGCCTCACTCGGCAGGCCGCCGCACACCCGTCGCGCGACCGCAGCCCCGGAATCCTGCGCGGCGCGGCCGGCGTCGGCCTCGGCTGCCTGCGCATGTGGCACACCACGGGAGACGACGCCCACCTCCGCGACGCGATCGACATCGGACGTTCCATCTCCGAGTCCGCCGTTCGTGACGAGAACGGAGCACATTGGACCGACACGGACCCCTTCGGTGAGACTCACGTGCCCCTTGGGTACGGCAACGGCCCCGCCGGCGTCGCGCTGTTCCTGCTGTACCTGCACCTGGCCACTGGCGACCCTGAGGCGTTGACCCTCGGCAGGGCCGCGCTCGACTTCGAACTCGCCAACGCGGTTGAGCACTCCGACTCGCTGACCACGTTCCGCGCCGACCTCGACGAGGAGCGATCCCCGAAGCTGCGGGCCTATTTCGACGAGGGCACCGCCGGCCTTCTGACCACATTGGTGCGATACATCGTCGTCACCGAGGATCCCGTTCTGGAGAAGTGGGTCGACCGGCTGCTGCCGGACGTCAGCCGCAAGTACGCCGTGATGCCGCAGCTGTTCCACGGCCTCGCGGGCCTCGGCAACGCGCTGCTCGACGTCGCCGAACTCCTCGGACGCCAGGACGCGCTCGCCGAGGCGTGGCGGACCGCCGAAGGCGTTCTGCTGTACCGCATCGACGCGCCCGAAGGCGTCGCCTTCCCCGGCGAACAGTCCCTTCGGGAATCGGCCGATCTCGCGTCGGGCGCCGCCGGAGTCGGGCTCTTCCTCGACCGGTTGATCCGCCTCGACGCGGGTGAACGCCCCGGCAACCACAACTTCGTCGTGGACGAACTGCTGCCCGGCGCGGGTGGCGACTCGTCGCTCGATGGCGGTACCCGGGACTCGGGCGGGGCCGAGGCGTGACCGCGCGCGAGGCGACCGACCACACCGAAGCATCCACTCAGGACGACGGGTCGGTGAAGGCCGCCCCGTCGAAGGGCCGATCCCGCTTCGCCGCGCTGTCCACGAACCGCGACTTCCGCCTCCTGTGGCTCGGTCAGGCGAGCTCCGAGTTCGGCGGCTCGTTGACGACCCTGTCGGTCCCGTTGCTGGCCGTGGCCCTGTCCGGGTCACCCGTCGCGGCGGGCCTGCTCGGCTCCGTCGGCTTCGTCGCGATGTGGCTGGCGCAACTGCCCGCCGGATACCTCGCCGACCTGGCGGATCGCCGCCTCGTCATGCTGTGGGCGGACGCGATCCGGCTCGTCCTCATGGGGCTCTTCGCGGTCCTACTGGTCCTCGACGCGGGCGCGCTGTGGCAGCTGCTCGTGCTCACCGTCGTCGGCAGCGGTCTCGGCGTCGTCTTCAACGCCGCCCAGTCCCAGGCGATGCGCATCATCGTCGCGCGTGACCAGATCCCCGAAGCCGTGAGCATCACGCAGGCCCGGGGCTTCGCGATCTCGATGGCGGGGCCGCCGACCGGCGGCGTGCTGTTCGCGATCGGCAGGGCCATCCCGTTCGTCGCCGACACGATCTCTTACGGCGTGTCGATGCTGTTCGTGTGGCGGATTCGAACCCCGCTACGGCCCGAACAGCGGCCGGAGGCGCGTCGGCTGCTTCCCGACCTCGGTCGGGGCTGGTCGGAACTGGCCGGCAACGCCTTCCTGCGAGGAAAGACCATCTACGCGGCCGTCACCAATCTCGCGGTGTCGGCCCTCTTGTACACGGTGATCATCGGCTACGCCGAGGACAGCATCGTCCTCGGCGTAGCGCTGAGCGCGGCCGCGGGCGCCGGCCTGCTCGGATCGCTCGTGGCCCCACTCATCATGCGGCGCTTCCCATTGCGAGCCCTGCTCGTCGGTGTCGCGGTGCTGCGCGGGACGACGGTCGCGCTCGCCGCGTGGACCGGCAACGAGATCCTGTTCGCGGCGACGCTCGCCGTCGTCATGCTCGCGGGGCCGGTCGTGAACGCCGCCTTGGCGACCGCGACCGTCCTCTATGTCGACGCGGAGGTGATGGGTCGGGCGTCGAGCTCGTCGGCCTTCGTCAGTAGCGTGCTTCAACCGGTGGCGCCACTGCTCGCAGGTCTGATGCTGCACGCGTGGTCGCCGACTCTCGCGCAGTGGACGCTTGCGGGAGGCTTCGCGCTGGTGGCGGTGTGCGCGTTGGCGCTACCCGGTCTAGGCCTACGGCTGGACGTTGAGGAGACGTGACCGTGTCGCCGAGCCCCGAACGTCGGGCCAGGTCGATCGCGTCGGCACGCCCCGCGACGCGCAGTTTCACGAGGATGTTCGACATGTGATTGCGGACCGTCTTCGCGGCGACGTGCAGCCGCCGCGCGATATCCATATTCGCCAATCCGTTGGCGGCGAGACCGAGCACCTCGTGCTCTCGTTCAGTGAGTGCCGGGAAGACTGAACGCGTGCCGCGGTCGGCGAGCCGGGAACACACGGTGCGGCTGACACCCGCGCCGAACACCATCGATCCACACGCGACGGACCTGATGGCCGACAGGATCTCCTGGGGTGGTGATGATTTCGGCAGGTACCCGTAGGTCGTCCGGGGAAGGGTCGGGAACGCCGCGAGCTCGTCTCCCGTGTCGGCCATGAGCAGCAGTCGGACTCCGGCGGCGTGCTCGGCGAGGCTCCGGACCAGGTCGACGCCGCGACCGGACGAGGGGGCGAAGTCGACGACCACGACGTCGGGCAGGTGGGCGTCGATGTGGTTGACCGCGTCCGCGAGATCGTGTCCTGATGCCGCCACCCGCATGTCGTCGGCTCCGGTGAGCAGCCAGGCGAAGCCGGCGTTGAACATCGGATGACCATTGAGGACGACCGTGTGCTCGTTCTCGGCGGGGAATGTGGAATTCACCAAGAAGTCCCTTCGGTTGCGGATATGTGAACGCGCTTCACGATGAGCGCGGTCGTCCTCGCGGCGGTCTCGCCCGATCCTCGCTCCGCGACCAGTCCATCACGCTGCGGCAATGGGCCCAAACCGCACTCAATTGTCCGAAATGGCGCATTAGTCGCCATTGGGGCGGGATCGACGACGACTCGACACAGACCGGTTCAACTAGACGCGGGGCACAACTGGCGCGCCGATGAGAAGGTGCTTCGCGTGTCGCAGGTCGGCGGCGTTCGGCAGCCCGGGGCGCGCCGCAGTGGAGTTACTCGTACCGTTGCGGGGCAGGCGAAGCCCCTCGGCGTCCCGCGCTCCCGGCCGTGTCGACGGGGGTGGGATGCGGGTGCGTCCGGCGTGGACAGCTCGCCCTCGTCCTATTTCTGAAGTCGCGACCGCGTCACGATCGGCTCGATGCGCCGTCTCCCCGTATGGGTATCGGCACCGCTCGCGTTCCAATGGCGCACACCCAGGCAGCGTGGTCGAGAGTAGGAGGAGTCTCAAGCTCGGCCCACTACGAGGAATCACTTGACCCCTGACCACGTTCGTCCTGGTCATGGTGGTGCCGTACTCCCGGTCGCCGCGCCGACGCCGCGACGTCCAGCGTCTACTGGAGATCATTACCGGCGACGCTCCGTCCGGTGAATGACAAAGGCGCTATCCTCCGTCGGGGCGCGATCCACAGGGGTGGTCTTTCGAGGTCATCCGAGGGTCGCCGTCCTCGGTACTTTCCTGAGCCCTCGTCGCGCGGTGATATGAGGCCTTCGATCACGGCGGAGTCGGCTCCTGCGACGCTTTCAGGGTGTATTCGCTGCGGGGTCGTCGATTCCGTTCGGCGATGCGCGTTCCCATATTGGGCGTTTTATGGTGTCGCTGGATATCTTGCGCGCGAACGGTCGTGGTAATGACGATCTCGCGAATCATAGGAGTCACAGTGAACATGAGAAGAATCGCCCGGATTGCGACCAGTGTGATCGGAGCATTGGGCGTCGTCCTCGCGATCGGGCTCTTCGCGCCCGCCGCGAGCGCTCACGCTTCCGGGGACACCGTCAACGTCTACCCGCCGATTGTCGGATCATCCACATGGGATCGTTTCGGGGCGTCGCCGCCGTCGTCGCACCATCGCGTGTTCTCGAACTGGGGGTACCTCAACGACTGGTCGGTCGACATCTACCGGTTGCCCGGCGCCACGGTCGTTTCACCGTTCGGCAGCAAGACCGCTGCCGGGCACGCGGTGGCGGTCAAAGTCGTCACGGTCCGACCGGGTTGCGCCACGGGCAATCTCGCGGACGGCGGATACCGGATCGGCGTCGAAGCCCGCGACACCGTCACCGGAGACATCCTCGCCCGGGCCGACGTCATGCACGTCGCCAACAAGCCGAGCAACATCGTCGTCGGGGCGACCGTCGGTCCGTGGACGAAGCTCGGCGAGACGGGCCGGTTCCGGTGGTCGACGTGCTATCAGGTCAATGGGGACACCGGCGCGCACATCCATCTCGAGGTGATCAACCAGCACCGATACTCCTGTTACATCTATCGTGGACCGAACACCGCGATGAACGACCTCACCGTCGTCGGGCGAGGCGGATCGCACAACAGCGGCCCCGTCCAGACCTGCTGAGCGGCTTCCCGTTCGGTCCTGCCGACATCGGCGCGTGTGGCCGAACGCGGATCGGCGAGTGGTGGCCGTCGGGCATAATCTGCTCTCGTGCGTCATTCGATCACTCATCCGGTCAGGCTGGTACCGCTCGCGTTCCTCATCGCGGCGCTCATCGGCACCGGGTTGTTGATGTTGCCCATCTCCCGCGCCGGCGACGGCGCGGCGCCGCCCCTCGTGGCGTTGTTCACGGCGGTGTCCGCCGTCTGCGTCACGGGCCTGGTCATTGTGGATACGGTCAGCTACTGGTCGACCTTCGGAGAGGTCGTGCTCGTCGTCCTGATCCAGATCGGCGGCTTCGGCATCATGACGCTGGCGTCGATGCTGGGTCTGCTCGCCATGGGCAAACTCGGACTCCGGCATCGATTGACCGCCCAACTCGAGACCAAGACCCTGGGGCTGGGCGACGTCGGCGCGGTTCTGAAGAGGGTCGCGATATTGACCTTCGTGGTCGAAGCGACCGTGGGTTCTATCATGACCCTTCGATTTCTCCTCTACTATGGATACGATTTCGGGGACGCGTTGTGGCATGGTCTGTTCCACGCAGTATCGGCGTTCAACAACGCCGGTTTCGCGCTTTATTCGGATAGTGTGGAGGGTTTTGTCACCGATCCCTTGATCATGCTTCCGCTGGCCTTCGCGGTCATCATCGGCGGGATCGGATTTCCGGTGCTTCTCGAAGTCGGACGTCGAATGTGGAGACCTGTAGGCTGGTCCGTCCACACGAAGTTGACCCTCGCGGGTACGGCGATCCTCCTCGTCCTCGGATTCATCGCCTACCTATGGCTCGAATGGTCGAACGCCGGAACCATCGGGAATCTCAGCACCGGTGAGAAGATTCTGGCGTCGTTCTTCAACGCGGTCATGCCGCGAACGGCCGGATTCAACGCCGTTCCAGTCGGTGAACTCAATACCCAAACCCTCGCCGTCACGGACATTCTCATGTTCATCGGTGGCGGTTCGGCGGGAACGGCAGGCGGAATCAAGGTCACGACGTTCTTCCTACTCGCGTTCGTCATCTGGGCGGAGGTCCGAGGAGAGGAGGACGTGACCGTCGGTGGTCGCCGGATCGACACCAGCGTTCAACGTCAGGCGCTCAGCGTCGCCCTGCTCGGTGTCGCCGCCGTCGCGGTGGGAACGCTCATCCTGCTCATCAACACGGAGATTCCCCTCGACGACCTGGTCTTCGAGGCCATCTCCGCGTTCGCGACGGTCGGACTGTCCACCGGCATCACCCCGGAACTGCCGCTCATCGGGCATCTCACGCTGATCGTGCTGATGTTCGCCGGGCGTGTCGGCACCTTCACGGTGGCGGCGGCCCTGGCGATGCGCTCGCGGCGACGCTACTACCGCTACCCGACGGAGCGCCCGATCGTCGGCTAGGGACCAGAGAGCTCGCTGACCGCCGGAGAGCTCGCGTACCGCACTGAGAGTTCGCGTACCACCGGAGAGCTCGCGTACCGCCCCGAGCGCCAAGGTCGGCGACGCCCGCCGTATTCCGCTTGGTTGGGCAAAAGTTCCGCTTGGTTGGGCAAAAGTTCCGCTTGGTTGGGCAAATTGCGAAATCACGCCTGTTTCCGACATTTGCCCAACCAAGCGGGATGGGGACGGGTGTCGCTTCCACAATCCGATACGTTCTCGCCGTTCGCCGTTCGCCGTTCGCCGTTCGGATTTGACGACGCCCATTTCGGATCGACCGCAGTCTCTCGCCCGCGCCGAGCCCGGCGACCTTCGCCAGGCGCGGTCGGGGCACGATCGCCGCGTCAACGTCCGGCCTGCGGTCGCGCCGATGGATGACGCCGTATCGTCTGGTGATCCGGCAGATCGACAAGGGAGACGCACACGATGCCAGCCAACCGCCGCAAACCGATATCCCGTGACAGCGTCGCGGTCATCGGCCTCGGCCGTTTCGGCGGAGCCGTCGCCGAATCGCTCGTCCGTCTCGGCCACGAGGTCCTCGCCATCGACGAGCGCGCCGATGTGGTGCAGCGCTGGGGCGACGTCCTCACCCACGTCGTCCAGGCCGACTCCACCGACAACGCCGTCCTCCAGCAGCTCGGCATCGGAGACTTCCGCCGCGTCGTCGTCGCCATCGGCACCGACATCGAAGCCAGCGTCCTCACCGTTCTCGCCGTCGAGGAGGCCGGCGTCCCCGAGATCTGGGCGAAGGCCATAACCGCCAAACACGGCCGCATCCTGCACCGCGTCGGCGCGCACCACGTCGTCTACCCCGAAGCCGCGATGGGCGAACGCGTCGCGCACCTCGTCACCGGCAAGATGATCGACTTCATGGAGTTCGACGACGGGTTCGCCATCGTCAAGACCCGGGCGCCCGGCGAGGCCATCGGCAAGACCCTCGCCGAAGCCGCGCTGCGAACCCGATACGGCGTCACCGTCGTCGGCGTGAAACGCCCCGACCAGGACTTCACCTACGCCAGACCCGAGACGGCCATCCATCAAGGTGACCTGCTGATCGTGTCCGGTCCGACGCTGAAAGTCGAGAGCTTCGCGGCGATCACATGAGACTGTCATCATTGGAGATTCGGGATCGATTCGCGCGACACCCGATCCGGCTGCTGCCGATCGCGTTCGCGTTCACGATCACGATCGGCACGATCCTGCTCATGCTTCCCATCTCGCGCCGGGGCAACGGATCCGCCACCATCGTCGACGCGCTGTTCACCGCCACCTCGGCGGTGTGCGTCACCGGCCTCGCCTCAGTGGACACCGCCGGACACTGGACCGCGTTCGGCCAAGTCGTCATCCTCGTCCTGATCCAGATCGGCGGCCTCGGCATCATGACGTCGGCGGCGCTCCTCGGGCTGATCGTGTCGCGGCGCATCGGCCTCCAGAGCAAGATGGTCGCCCAAGCCGAGATCAAGACACTCGCGCTCGGCGACGTCCGAGCCATCCTGGTGCGGGCATCGATCATCGTCGTGTGCGTTGAGGCCGTCGTCGCGGCGATCCTCACGGTGCGTTTCGCCGCCACCTACGGATACGACACGGCCGAGGCGATCTGGTTCGGCGTGTTCCACTCCGTGTCGTCGTTCAACAGCGCCGGCTTCGCGCTGTTCACCGACGGATTCATCGGCTTCTCCAGCGACGTCGTCATCTGTGTTCCCATCATGGCGGCGGCGATCATCGGCGGCCTCGGTGTCCCGGTCCTCTTCGAGTTCACCCGACGCCGACACGGGTGGACACAATGGTCACCGCATACGAAGCTCACCGTCACCGGTTCGGGGACCCTGCTCCTTCTCGGCTTCGTCATCATCCTCGTCTTCGAATGGTCGAACCCCGCCACGCTCGGCCCGATGGGCGTCGCCGACAAGCTGACGCCCGCCATGTTCCAAGCGATCATGCCCCGATCCGCCGGGCTCAACAGCCTCGACATCGGCGCGATGCTCCCGCAGACCGAACTCGTGATCATCATCCTCATGTTCATCGGCGCCGGCTCCGCGTCCACCGGCGGCGGCATCAAGGTGACGACGTTCTTCCTCCTCGGCGCCGTCATCTGGGCCGAGGTGCGCGGTGAGCGCGACGTCGTCGTGTTCCGCCGCCGCGTGCCCACGACCGTTGTCCGACAGGCGATCTCGGTGGCACTACTGGCGGTGGGGCTGGTCTCCGGTGGCACGATCCTCGTGCTGATCATCTCGGAACTGCCGTTCGACGACGTCCTCTTCGAGGTCGTCTCGGCGGTCGGGACAGTCGGTCTGTCGACCGGCATCACCACGGAGCTGCCGGGAATCGCGAAGGTGGTCCTCTGTGTACTGATGTTCCTCGGTCGCGTCGGACCCGTCGTCGCCGCGTCGGCGCTCGCACTGCGACACCGCCACCGGCTCTACCGATACCCGACCGGTCAACCCATCGTCGGCTGACGCCCCGACTCGCTTCGGCGACGCAACGGCGACTACCTGCGGTTAGTGTTCCATCGCTTAGTGAAGTAGATCCCACCCGGCCGTGGCGCATTCGAATGGGACACGCCAGGATGTTTTAAGCCGCCTCTCCGCCGACGTTACCGGTGAGTCGGTCGCCCCTTACGGCGGTGCCGCGCGCCGCCGCGCATTGACGTACGGAAAGGCACCACGCATGGCCAAGAGCGAGGTACCGCGCCGCCGCACCCGATCGGTGCGAGCACGGCTGATGTTGCCCGTCGCCGCCGCGATCACCGGCGTCCTCATCCTCGGTGCGATCGGTGTCCAGTCCTCACTGGAGTCCAACGACGACGCCGGGCGGGCTCGGCTGCTAGCCCAGCTCGCCAACGCCACCGCCGAAGTGCTGCACGTCGGGCAGGACGAGGTCGGCGAAACAGCGATCAGCCACGAAAAAGACGGCAAGCCGTTCAAGAACTCCTACCAAGCCGCGATCCAGGCGACGGACCAAGCCGTCGCCGACTACAACGAGGTCTCCGACCGCGTCAAAGAGCAAGTGCCGGAACTGTCGTCCGTCCTCACCACCGCAGGCGGCGCCCTCGACCAACTCATCGACGCCCGCGACGCGCTCAGCGAGTACGCCTCCGACGCCGACCTGCCCCTGTCCGACCCCGACACCAAGAGCGGCTTCGAGGTGTACCGGTCGATCGCCGCTCGACTCCTCGACGTCGCCGACGCCCTCCACGTCCACATCGAAGACCGCGACCTCGCCGAACAGGCCCGCGCGGTCGCCGCGCTCGCCGGCGCCAAACAGGCGACCGCCGAACAGCGATACCTCGTCCAGAACGAACTCGGCGTCGAAGCCGCCGGGGGAGACGCGTTCACCCTGTCCCGCTTGACGGAACTCGCGTTGTACGTCGGTGTCGAACAACAGCGACTCGGCGAGTTCTATCGCGCGACGACACCACGAGGCAAGAGCCTCTACATCGACGCCACCTCGGGACGCGACTCCCAGACGTCCGAGAAGATCCTCGACGCGCTCCTCAACGGCAAGGGGCTCTCCGACGACGACGCCCGCTCGTGGGACGCCGTCCAAAGCGAACGCACCGACCGACTCCGCGAGGTCGAGTCGGCCATCACGAAGGACCTCGACGATTCCGCCGTCCGCGAGGAGAGCGAATCGCAGCAGATGGCCGTCTTCACCGCCGCCGCGGTTCTCGCGATCGCGCTCTTCGCGTTCGGCGCGGCGACCCTGTTCGCGTTCCGTGTCGGCAAGCGTCTGCAGAGCCTCCGCAACGAGGCGTTGACCGCCGCCGAGGAGACGCTGCCCGACGCCGTCAGTCAGATGACGAGAGCCCGCAACGGCAGGCAGATCGACGAGGCCGTCGAAGCCGCCGAGGAGGTCTCCCGGTCGGCGCCGCGCGGACCGTACGACGAGATCGGAGCCGTCGCCCAGGCGTTCCGGGTCGTGCACCAGCAGGCCGTCCGGATGGCCGCGGACCAGGCGAACCTGCGCCTCGACGTCGCCGCGATGATGATCTCCCTGGCCCGACGCGGTCAGTCGCTCGTCCAGCGACAGTTGCAGGTCCTCACCGAGTTCGGACGGGCCGCCGCGCACCCCGACACGGTGCGTCGCATCGACAGCCTCAACCACCTCGCGGCCCGCATGCGCCGAAACGAGGAGAACCTGCTGCTGCTCGCCGGTGGCGACCCCGGCCGTCGACACTCCCAGGCGACGTCCGTGGCCCGAATCGTCGCCGAAGCCGCGGCGGAGATCGAGGACTCGGACCGCGTCATCGTCGAAGGCATCGCCGACACGGCCATCGTGGCGAACGCCGTCGGTGACGTCGTCCACCTGCTCGCCGAGCTGCTCGAGAACGCCGCGCAGTTCTCCGCACCGCACACGAAGGTCCGCGTGACGACCCGGCACACCGTGCACGAGCTCGTCATCAGCGTCTCCGACGAGGGCATCGGTCTGACCGACGAGGACGTCACCGAGATCAACGCCCGACTGGCGTCACCGGCGGGCCTCACCGCGAAACTCGCGGGGACGCTCGGTCTCCTCGTCGTCGGGCGACTCGCCACCGGGCACGAGATCGACGTGCAACTGCACTCCTCGTCCGGCAAGGGAACCCTCGCGATGGTCCGCATCCCCGACGCGCTCGTGTCCCGGGATCGGGCGCCCGAGCAGCAACTGCCCCCGACCCGTCCCCAGGCGCCGTTGGCGTTGGCCTCGGAACCTGCCGCCGCGCCGATCGCTGGCGCGGGTCGACCCGTCGCCACCGATGCGATCGTGCCGACACAGCGCACGGCCAGCAGTTCCCGACCGGGTACCGCGGCACGACCGCCCGCCAACAGCGCGTGGTTCATGCCGCACACCGGTTCCGGTGACAGTCCGTCGACGAAGCAGGGAACGCTCGGTTGGCGGGAGACCGCCGCCGACGTCGCCTACGACAAGGCGCGTCGCGTCATCGCCGAGCAGGCGGCGGCGCAGACGACCTTGACCGACGGGCTTCCCCGCCGTTCGCCTGGCGCCCAATTGCTACCCGGATCCGTTAGTGTTCCAGCCGCACCGTCCCGTAGCTCCGACCGCAGCCGTATCGACGGCATCGACCCCGAGGAGATCCGCAATCGCCTGTCCGGTTTCGCCGGTGGAATCGCGGCGGCCCGCCAATCGTCATCTATTGTAGATAATCGTCCGCAGCCAGGCGACCGCTGAACCGGCCACCTGCGAAGTAGAAGGAACGAAACACCGATGACCGCATACGACAAAGCTGACCACATCGGGGAACTCGACTGGCTGCTGACATCGTTCGTCCAAAAGGTTCCCGATGTTGCGCACGCCTTGACCGTTTCTGTGGACGGACTCGCGTTGGCCGCTTCGGCGGGATTGCCGTCCGACCGAGCCGACCAGCTCGCGGCGATCACGAGTGGCTTGGCGAGTTTGACGACCGGTGCCGCGAAGGTGCTGACCGCCGGGAACGTCCGGCAGTCCGTGGTCGACATGGACGAGGGTGTTCTGCTGCTGATGTCGGTCGGCGACCGCGCCCAGGTCGCGGTGTTGGCTCAGGCGGGCTGTGACCTCGGCCAGGTGGGCTATGAGACGGCGATGCTCGTGAAGCGCGTCGCCACCGCGTTGGAACCGGCCGCTCGACGGGGTTTGTAGGCCCGTACTCGACGTTCTGCCCCGAGGGGGAGGAGCCCGCTCCGCCTCCTCGGGTTGCCCGTCCTTTCGACGGATGAATCGCGATGGGCGCTTGTAGTTGGCGGACAGTACAAAGCGCCCTTCTGAATCCATTGTGTCCTATCTCGGGGGCCTCCGGCCTCCTCCCCAAGGTCGACGCTACTCGGGTTTGCTGAACCCACCCTTAAGCCGGCTGAACTCTCTTCAGGCGTGATCTTCGACCATGTCGACCCGAAGGCGTCGGATCGTCGCAAAATGATCCATAATGGTCGTTCTGGGTGTCGGTCTCGTCATGTTCGCGATCCCGTCGGTGTGGGATCGCGCACGCTCCGGTGCGTCGACCGGGCGTCGCCCTCTCGGGGATCGAGGGGGCTTGACGGAGGGTCGTCCCGTCGTCCGGGAGTCGTTCCGGTGTGACCTGCGCGTCCGCCGTCGGTCGTCATCGCGCTACTCCGCTTGTGGCCTTGGAAGTCCACCGGCCGTTACGGTCCGTGTCGGCGCCACGCCGATCCCCCTCCCAACCCCGACGTTACGTAGAACGTCTGGGAGGCTATTCTGCGAGCGCCAGGCATGACATGGCCGCTTCTGTGGTGTCCATGAATCGTCCACAAAGGTGACTGGCTAGTGAGAAGGCAGGAGGCCCGCAGGTGACAACGGTTTCGCCGAAGCCGATCGTCGCGCGTCCGTGGCCGGTGCGCCGAGAGCCCAAAGGCTCCTGGTTGGCCCGGTCGCTGCGCACGACAGACGCGAAGCAGATCGGGTTGATGTACCTGGTCACGTCGTTCGTGTTCTTCGCGATCGGTGGTGTGCTGGCGTTGCTGATGCGCGCCGAGCTGGCCCGCCCGGGATTGCAATTCCTGTCGGTGGAGCAGTTCAACCAGCTGTTCACCATGCACGGCACGATCATGCTGTTGCTGTTCGCGACGCCGGTGGTGTTCGCGTTCGGCAACTATGTCGTTCCGTTGCAGATCGGCGCGCCCGACGTGTCGTTCCCGAGATTGAACGCGTTCGCGTACTGGCTGTATCTGTTCGGCGGCATCATGGTGATCTCCGGCTTCGCGACGCCCGGTGGCGCCGCGAGCTTCGGATGGTTCGCCTACCAGCCGCTGTCCGATGTGACCAACTCGCCGGGTGTCGGCGCGGACCTGTGGTACATCGGTCTCGTCGTGTCCGGTCTGGGCACGATCCTCGGCGCCGTCAACCTGATCACGACGATCCTGACGTTGCGCGCGCCCGGCATGACGATGTTCCGCATGCCGATCTTCACGTGGAACATGCTCATCACGAGCCTGCTCGTCCTGATGGTGTTCCCGATCCTGGCGGCGGCGCTGCTCGCCGTCATGGCGGACCGATTGTTGGGGGCACACGTCTTCGACGTCGAGACCGGCGGGGCGATGCTGTGGCAGCACCTGTTCTGGTTCTTCGGCCACCCCGAGGTGTACATTGTGGCGCTGCCGTTCTTCGGCATCGTCTCGGAGATCATCCCGGTGTTCAGCCGGAAGCCGATCTTCGGTTACAAGACCCTGATCGCGGCGACGCTGGGTGTGGCGGCGCTGTCGATGTCGGTGTGGGCTCACCACATGTTCGCGACCGGCCAGGTGCTCCTGCCGTTCTTCTCGTTCATGTCGTTCCTGATCGCCGTGCCGACGGGTATGAAGTTCTTCAACTGGATCGGCACGATGTGGCGCGGCCAGTTGACGTTCGAGGCGCCGATGCTGTTCTCGATCGGCTTCCTGACGACGTTCCTCTTCGGCGGCCTGTCCGGCGTGCTCCTGGCGAGCCCGCCGATCGACTTCCATGTCACCGACTCGTACTTCGTCGTCGCGCACTTCCACTACGTCCTCTTCGGAACGATCGTGTTCGCCGTGTACGGGGGCGTCTACTTCTGGTTCCCGAAGGTGACGGGCCGCATGTATGACGAGCGGCTCGCGAAAGTGCACTTCTGGTTGACGTTCATCGGCTTCCACGCGACGTTCCTCGTGCAGCACTGGCTCGGCAACGAGGGCATGCCGCGTCGATTCGCCGACTACCAGGAAGCCGACGGTCTGACGACGCTCAACACCATCTCGACGGTGGGCGCGTTCATCCTCGGGGCGTCGACACTGCCGTTCCTGTGGAACATGTACAAGTCGTACAAGGCGGGCCGCAGGGTGGAGGCCGACGACCCGTGGGGCTTCGGCCAGTCGCTGGAGTGGGCGACGTCTTCGCCGCCGCCGCTGCGCAACTTCGACCGGATGCCGCGCATCCGCTCCGAGCGTCCCGCGTTCGACCTGAAGTTCGCCCACGTCCTCGCCGAGCGCGAGCAGGTCGGCGTGGTCGAGGAGAAGGCGACGATCCCCGACGTGGAGCATGCCGCTGAGCACGAAGAGGACGGCGCCTTCGACGGCGAGACCGCCGAAGTCTCGAAGACGGAAGTGGACCTGCCGGAGGAGCCCACGGGCACCGGTGAATCGGAGCCCGGCGACAAGCCGGAAACCCGGTAACGACGACAACCGACGACGCCCGGACTCCCTTGGTGGGAATCCGGGCGTCGTTCGTTGTCGGTGGCGGGTGTCGTCATCCGTTGGGGCGGGCGATCCCCAACGCGTCGTGAGTGCCGTCGACGTCGAAACCGAGCTCGTCGGCGAGGGAGAAGAAGGCGGACGCGCGCTGTTCGTCCACGGGCAGCCCGCCGTCGCCCGTCAGACACATGACTCCGGCCGTGAACGCGGCCCTCATGTGGCCAAGATCGGCGGCCTTGGCGTACCAGTCGAGCGCGACTCGCGCGTCCAGAGCGACGCCTCGCCCGGTCGCGTACATGCCGCCGAGGTTCGCCATGGCTCGGGGACTGCCGAGTTCGGCGGCGCGACGCGTCCAACGGTCGCTCTCGGCGGCGTCCTCTCCCACACCGTCCCCGGCCGCGTAGAGGACGCTCAGTTCGAATGCGGCGTCGGCGTCGCCCGCTTCGGCGGCCTGGTGGTGCCATCGCGCTGCGGCGGCCGCGTCCTGGGGGACACCGAAACCCTGGTGCGCGAAGTACCCGCGCAGCAGGAGCAGGCCGCCGTCGCCGGGCGATTCGGCGAGCAGTTCGTCGACGCGGGCGGAGGCGGCGGTCGCGTGTTCGAGGCTGCGGGCGAAGTAGGCCGCTCGAATCCATCCGAGCGCGGAGGACCGGTCTCCGAGGGCGTCACCGCGCTGGTACGCCCGGATCGCCGCGGCCACGTCGGGCGTCGGGTACGGCGCCCACGGGGCCGCGCCGTACTGGTACACCATGCCGAGGTTCTCCCAGGCCTGCACCTCTCCGGCGTTCGCGGCGCGTTCGAAGCCCGCGACCATCACCTGGGGGGCGTCGCCCGGGAGCAGTCCGATGAGGTGTTCGCTGCGGACGAAGCTCTCTCGCAGTTCCCGCGCGGCGGCCAGGAGGTCGGGGCCGGAGCTGTCGGGGTTGGCGAGCAGTTTGGTCAAGTGGGTGTAGGACGTCGCGGTCATGCCGGCACTGTATGCGGCCGTGCCCCGGGTCGGCCCCGGTCACTTTGGTCGACTCCGATCGTCCGATCGTCCGTCTGTTGGGGGGCGTCGGTTCGGTGACTCGCCGGATCGCCAGGTCGAAGGCCTTGACGCCCTGACACGACTTAGTCTTGACGACATGGCACGAGCGTTGATCATCGTTGATGTTCAGAATGATTTCTGCGAGGGCGGATCGCTGGCGGTGACCGGCGGCGTCGCCGTCGCGTCTAGCATCAGCCAGCTTGTCGCGTCCGAACCCGACCGGTGGGATCACGTGGTCGCCACGCGCGATCACCACATCGACCCGGGGGCGCACTTCTCAGACAATCCAGACTATGTAGACAGTTGGCCACGGCACTGCGTTGTCGGCACCGAGGGCGTCGAACTGCACCCGAACCTGACCGTGGAACCGGCGGCCGTGTTCGACAAGGGAGAGTACGAGGCCGCCTATTCCGGCTTCGAGGGTGACGCCGACGGGGTGGACCTCGCGTCGTGGCTCGCCGAACACGACGTCGACTCGGCGGACGTCGTCGGCATCGCCACGGACCACTGCGTCAAGGCGACCGCGCTGGACGCCGTTCGCGCGGGTATCGACACGACGGTCCTGTTGGACCTGACCGCAGGTGTCTCACGCGACACCGTCGATAAGGCGCTCGGGCAGCTCGCCGACGCGGGCGTCACCCTCGTGGGGCGCCCTAAAGTCGGTTAGGCGTATGCCCTGACGGTTTTCGCTTGGTTGGGCAAACTCTCCGCTTGGTTGGGCAAATGTCGGAATCACGCCTGATTCCGCAATTTGCCCAACCAAGCGAGCCATTTGCCCAACCAAGCGAGCCATTTGCCCAACCAAGCGGAGAGGCCCGGCGCCAACTGTCGCGGATCGCCGCGCTCAGTTCATGGCTCAGTTCATGATCGTGACGGGGACGGCCGGGTCGCCGGGCGACAGTTTGAGGCCCTCCCATGGGATCGCGATGAGCGCGTCCCGGAGATGCGCCCGCGATTCGTCCAGTGTGGGCAGGTCTTCGACGGGGTCGCCGCCGCGGACCAACGCCCGTTGTAGCCGGCGATCGTGCGCCCCGAGTTCGGGTGTCGTCTGGAGGGCGATGACCTCCTCGATGACGGTGCCCGTCGGCTTGTGACGGCGGACCGCGGTCTTACGTCCGCCGACGGTCGCCTTGTTCTCGGAGCGTTTCACGACCGGCCGTCCCTCCACCTCGACCAGTTTGAAGACGAGGCCCGCAGTGGGCGCGCCCGAGCCCGTCACGACCGCGGTTCCCGCCCCGTACAGGTCGACCGGTGCCGCGGCCAACGCGGCGATCGAGTACTCGTCGAGGTCGCCGGAGACGACGATCGCGGTGTCGAGCGCGCCGAGGGAGTCGAGGAGCTCGCGTGACTGTTGCGCCATGACGTGCAGGTCACCGGAGTCGATGCGGATCGCGCGCAGGGAGGGACCCGCGACCTCGATCGCGTTGCGGATGCCCTGCGAGATGTCGTACGTGTCGACGAGCAGGGTCGTGTTCGTTCCGAGGCGCGCGACCTGCGACGCGAACGCGGCCTTCTCGTCGCTGTGCAGCAGCGTGAACGCGTGTGCGGCGGTGCCCGCCGTCGGGATGTCGTAGCGCTGACCCGCCGCGAGGTTCGACGTCGTGGAGAACCCGGCCAGGTACGAGGCTCGGGACGCGGCCACCGCCGCGTCCTCGTGGGTGCGACGCGAACCCATCTCGATGATGGGGCGTCCCCGGGCGGCCGTGACCATGCGCGCCGCCGCCGCCGCGATCGCGCTGTCGTGGTTGAGGATCGACAGGACGAGGGTCTCCAGTAGGACGCATTCGGCGAACGTGCCGGTCACGGTGAGGATCGGCGAGCCCGGGAAGAAGAGTTCGCCCTCGGGGTACCCGTCGATGTCGCCCGTGAACCGGTACGACTCGAGCCACCGCGCCATGTTGTCGTCGACGGTTCCCGAGTTGCGGAGGTACTCGATGTCGTCACTGTCGAAACCGAAGTCCGCGAGTCGTTCGATGAGGCGTCCGACGCCGGCGACGACGCCGTAGCGTCGGCCGCTCGGCAGCCTCCGCGCGAACACCTCGAAGACGCACTGTCGGCTCGCGGTCCCGTCGGCGAGCGCCGCTTCGACCATCGTGTACTCGTATCGGTCGGTCAGCAGGGGCACTGACGACGCGGCACTGTTACGCATTCCGAGAGCCTACGATCCCGATTCCATCGGACGGGCGTTGCCCGTTGATCATGGTCGGTTCATGACCTGCCGTCCGGTTCGGTCGCGGTGCGCACGGTGAACGTCGTCCGGTTCGCGTCTCGCAACCGGGAACCGTGATGGCCGCGCACACTCTAGATTCAGGGGGCAGCACGACGGGGAGGTGTGGCGATGGGCAGGCACAGCGAGAGTCACGGCGCGGCGGGCGAGCCAACGGAGCCCGGCGGATCCGGCGAGCGTCCCACGTCCTCCCACGCCGAGGGGGCGCCTCAGGAATCCACGCCGAACGAGCATAGTGGACACTCTGCGTCCGGCGGTTCCAGCCGGTCCGACGGTCACACCGACTCGACCACAAACGGCGGCCACGCCGGCCACCCCGGATCAGGCGGCCACACCGAGCACGCCGGTCGCGGCGGTCATTCCGGGCACGGCGGCCACTCCGGACACGACAAGCACGCCGGGCACGACCCGGAGGTGTTCCGTCGCAAGTTCTGGCTCAGCCTCGCCCTGACGATTCCCATCATCGTCACGAGCGCCATGGTCATGGACTGGTTCGGGTACGAACTGGACTTCACCGGCATCACCCTCGTCGGCCCGGTCCTCGGCACGATCGTGTTCTTCTACGGCGGCTGGCCGTTCATCGCAGGAGCCCGAGCCGAACTCGCCGATCGCGCGCCCGGCATGATGCTCCTCATCGCCATGGCGATCACCGTCGCCTACGTCGCGTCGATCGCGACCAGCGTCGGAGCGTTCGACCTCGACTTCTGGTGGGAGCTCGCCGCGCTGGTCACGATCATGTTGCTCGGGCATTGGCAGGAGATGAAGGCGATCGGGCAGGCCCAGGGAGCGCTCGCGGCGCTCGCGGCCCTGCTCCCCGACGACGCCGACCGCGTGATCGACGGGGGAATCGAGACCGTGCCGGTCGACGCGCTCGTCGTCGGAGACGTGGTCCTCGTCCGGCCAGGAGGACGCGTCCCCGCGGATGGCACCATCGTGGACGGGCGGGCGGAACTGGACGAGTCGATGATCACCGGCGAATCACGGCCCGTCGCCCGCCGCACCGGCGACCGGGTCGTCGCCGGAACCGTCGCCACCGACACCGCGATCCGTGTCCGCGTCGACGCGATCGGCGCCGACACCGCCCTCGCCGGGATCCAACGGCTCGTCGAACAGGCCCAAGCCTCCCGGGGACGCGCCCAGGTCCTCGCCGACCGCTTCGCGGCGCTCCTGTTCTACATCGCGACCGCCGCCGCGCTCGTCACCTTCGCCGTCTGGACGCTCCTCGGGGACGTCGACGAGGCCGTCGTCCGCACCGTTACCGTCCTCGTCATCGCCTGCCCGCACGCGCTCGGTCTCGCCATACCCCTCGTCATCGCCCTGTCGACCGCGCTCGCCGCGAAAGCCGGAATCCTCATCAAGGACCGGCTCGCCCTCGAACGCATGCGCGTCGTCGACACCGTCCTCTTCGACAAGACCGGGACCTTGACGAAAGGCGAACACGTCGTCACCGGCGTCGCGGGCACCCCCGACGCCGACGAACGCCGAGTCGCCGCGCTCGCGGCGGCCGTCGAGGCCGACAGCGAACACCCGCTCGCCCGCGCGATCGTCGCCGCGGGCGGACCCGGCGCGCCCACCGCGACCGACTTCACATCGATACCGGGACGGGGCGTCACCGCCACCGTCGACGGCGCCCGTTACGGTGTCGGCGGCCCCGCCCTCCTCCGGCACCTCGACGCGACCGTCCCCGACGACCTCGCCGACCACACCCGCGACTGGTCGGCCCGTGGCGCCGCCATCCTGCACCTCGTCCGCATCGAACCCGCCCCCGCCGTCCTCGGGGCGCTCTCCCTCGAAGACCAGGTGCGGCCCGAAGCCCGGCGCGCGGTCGCCTCGCTGCGCGACCAGGGCGTCGCCACGATCGTCATGATCACCGGCGACGCCCGACCCGTCGCCGAGGCCGTCTCCGCCGAACTCGGCTTCGGCGATCGCGACGAGGTGTACGCGGAAGTCCTGCCCACCGACAAGGACCAAGCCGTCGTCGAACTGCGCGAACGGGGCCGCACCGTCGCGATGGTCGGCGACGGCGTGAACGACGCTCCCGCGCTCGCCCGTGCCGACGTCGGCATCGCCATCGGCGCGGGGACCGACGTCGCCATCGAATCCGCCGGAGTCGTACTCGCGTCGTCCGATCCGCGCGGCGTCACGGCCGTCATTCGCCTGTCGCACGCGTCCTATCGCAAGATGCGCCAGAACCTCGCGTGGGCCGCCGGATACAACATCGTCGCGATTCCCGCCGCCTCCGGAGCGTTCGCGTGGGCGGGCATCACCCTCAGCCCCGCGCTCGGCGCGATTCTCATGTCCGTCTCCACGATCGTCGTCGCGCTCAACGCGCAACTCCTGAGGTTCGTCCGACTGCAACCCGATCGGCAGTGATCGCGCGTCGAGAGGCCCGTGGGGCGCCCTCACCGATGCCCGGTGTTACGGTCCGATGGTCCTAGCATCGAGCGCGGCGCGAGACCGCGCGATGAACAACAACAAGGAGTATCGACAGTGGCGCTTGAACGTCCCACCATCACGCCCGAAGGCAACCCGCCCGCCGACCTGGTGATCGAGGACATCGTCACCGGTGACGGCGCCGAGGCGACGCCCGGTAAAACGGTGGAGGTGCACTACGTCGGCGTGTCGCACTCCACCGGCACCGAGTTCGACGCCAGCTGGAACGGTGGCAGGACGTTCTCCTTCCCGCTCGGCGGCGGCCGCGTCATCGCGGGCTGGGACAAGGGCGTCGCCGGGATGAAGGTCGGCGGACGCCGCAAACTCACCATCCCGCCGCACCTGGGTTACGGCAACCAGTCGCCGACCCCCGCGATCAAGGCCGGCGAGACGCTGATCTTCGTCGTCGACCTCGTGTCGGTCTCCTAGGAGGCTTTTCGTCACCTCAGGTCGTGAGCCGCGGGTCGGGCCGTCATTCGGCGAGGCGGAGAAGCTCCCGCATACCGGTGTCGGCCATGCCTTCTGGCGTGCTGGAGCACGGTGAGGGCTTCGCCAACGCGGCCGGTGGCCGTCGAACCGTGTCAGCGGTTCGACCATGAACACCGCGACGCCGCCGGAGCCGATCTGCCGGTAATGAGACAGCCTCAGAGACCACCGGCGGCCGCCTGGCGCGTCACGGACCGCCACCGCCGCCCACCACGGCGACAATGCACCAACAGGCGCCCCGGCATCACCGCCNGGNCGCCACTCACGGAGGGGGAAGACGTGAACTGGGACAGCGACGCCATCATCCGCAAGGCCGCCGAATGGGTGTGGATACCCAACGGCAGCGAGACCATCGTCGGCGCGGGCGTGACCATGCTGCATGACTTCCGCGGACTGTCCATACTGACCGCCGAACCGGACGGCGAGGCGGACGGCTGGGTCGGTCGCGTCATCGGGCTCGCCGCGACGGTCGGCGCGGACACCCTCACCTGGCCCGTGCACCCCCTGACGCGCCCCGCCGACCTCGACCGGCACCTGCGGGCGCACGGCGCGACCGTCGCCGAGGAACTCGACATCAGCGCCTTCCCCCTCGACGAGGGTCTCCCGGACCTCGATCCGCCGATGGACGTAGACGTCTCACGCATCGACAGCGCCGACGGTCTCACCGCCGCGTGGCAGGTCGACGCCGAGGTCTTCGGGGGCGCCACGCCCGACCCGGGCGCGAAGGTCGCCGACATCGAGGACCTCCAGCGTCAGGTCGCGGCCGGGCCCGAGCGGACCGTCCTCCGCTACCTCGCCCACATCGACGGCGAACTCGCCGCCACCGCCGGATCTACGATGGACGGCGGCGCGGTGAAACTGTGGGGTGGCGCCGTCCTGCCACGATTCCGGGGCCGGGGCGCCTACCGGGCGCTCGTCGCCGCGCGCGTCGCCGAAGGCATCGGGCTCGGCGCCGGGCTCGCGCTCGTCAAGGCCAGGACCGGCACGTCCGGTCCGATCCTGCGCCGCGCGGGCTTCACGGCGTACGGCACCGAGACGGTCTACCGCATAGATCTGCGCACCGAATCCGGCGACCCGGTGCCCGCCTGACCCGCGGCGCCCCCACGCCGGGCGTGACACGAAAGACCGGTCGCGGACGTCGTGGTCGAATCGACAGTCGCGAGTCTGGTGCACGTCCTCACCGCGCGTGTAATCTTGGCCGCGTGTTGCGGATTGATCATGTGTTGGTGGCGGCGATGGTCGCCCATGCCCGCGCGGATCATCCCGACGAGGCGTGCGGCGTCATCGCCGGTCCCGAAGCGACCGCCGAACCGACGCGGCACATTCCGATGCTCAACGCCGAACGCAGCCCGACGTTCTACCGGTTCGATTCCGGCGAACACCTGCGCGTCTGGAACGAGATGGACGACCGGGACGAGATCCCCGTCGTGATCTACCACTCGCACACCGCGACGGAGGCCTATCCGTCGCGCACCGACGTCAACTACGCCGGTGAACCAGACGCCCACTATGTCCTGATCTCGACGCGCGACGACAACGTCGCCGAGGTCCGGTCGTTCCGCATTGTGGACGGTGAGATCAGCGAAGAGGCGATCGAACCGCTCGGCGAGCCCGTTCCCACCGGCTCGGACGTCGTGCAGTCGTACAAGTTCGGCAACAGCCCGGACGTGCTCGTCTACGACTGTTAGTCGTCGGCGCCATCGCGCCCTCTCGGTCCCCTATGGTCCGTTCGCTCAAATCATCGAAGGATTTCCCATGTCTGTAGAAGTGCGTATCCCCACCATCCTGCGTCAGCACACCGGCGGCGCGAAGGTCGTCAGCGCCGACGGCACCGACCTCGACCAGCTGTTCACCAACCTGGACGCCGCCCACACCGGGCTGCGCGGACGCATCATCACCGACGACGGCGCGCTGCACCGCTTCGTCAACGTCTACGTCAACGACGAGGACGTCCGCTTCACCGGCGGACTGAAGACGGCGCTGTCCGACGGCGACTCGGTGACGATCCTGCCCGCCGTGGCCGGGGGCTGACCCCGCCCTCGACCGCGAAAGGTGCGGACCGATGGCACGTTACGACAGCATCGCCGACACCGTGGGCGGCACACCCCTGGTGGGCCTCCCACACCTGGCGCCCGGACCGGACGTCCGGCTGTGGGCGAAACTCGAGGACCGGAACCCGTCCGGCAGCGTCAAGGACCGCGCCGTCTCGTTCATGATCGCCGACGCGATGCGAGACGGACGACTCTCGGCAGGCACGACCGTCATCGAGGCGACCAGCGGCAACACCGGTATCGCCCTCGCGATGGCGGCGCGCCAGCACGGCTTCCGGCTCGTCTGCGTCATGCCCGAGAACACCTCCGCGGAGCGCCGCCAACTGTTGGGGGCGCTCGGGGTCGCCGTCGAACTGTCGCCCGCGGCCGGCGGATCCAACGCGGCCGTCGCCAAGGCGCGGCGGCTCGCTGCGGCGAACCCCGAGTGGATCGCGCTCGACCAATACGCGAACGCCGCCAACGCTCGCGCCCACTACGAGACGACGGGCCCCGAGATCCTGGCGGACCTGCCCGAGGTGTCGCACTTCGTCGCGGGCCTCGGCACGACCGGAACGCTCATGGGAACGGGCCGGTACCTGCGCGAGCGGAAGCCGGACATCGAGATCGTCGCCGCCGAACCGCGATACGGCGAACTCGTGTACGGCCTCCGCAACCTCGACGAGGGCTTCGTTCCCGAGCTGTACGACGAGTCCGTCCTGACCCGCCGATTCTCGGTGGGTACGAGTGACGCGTTGCGTCGGACGAGACAACTCCTCCTCGCGGAGGGACTGTTCGTCGGCCTGTCGACCGGCGCGGCGGCGCACGCGGCCCTGTCGATCGCCGAACAGGCCCACCGGGCCGGCGGCACCGCCGACATCGTCCTGCTCGTCGCCGACGCCGGGTGGAAGTACCTGTCGACCGGCGCCTACACCGACGACATCGACGAGATCACCGAAACCCTCGACGGCCAGATCTGGGCGTGACGCGCCGATCGCGGGCCACGACGGGCGAATCACTCCCCGTCGTGGCTCCGCGCCACCGATCCGTCCCCCTGTTTCGGGCATCCGCCATACCGTCGGGATGTTGGTAGAGTCGGTCAACGTGGGTAACGCGCAGACATCGCAGCAGTCGTATCCGGCACCGCCTCCGACCGGCGGCGTCACCGCCGTCGTTCCGCCACAAGCGGTCCCGACGGACCCGGTTGTCCACGGTGGTCCACCACAGGGCCACGGCCCCCTGCTGGCCGCGACCTCCGGCGCCGTCGCCGGGTTGAGACCCGTCCAGGATCTGCGGATGCGCCGCCTCATGGGGGTCAGCGCGTGGGCGTTGGCGCTCGCGTCGTGCGGCCTTCTCCTCGGCACGATCGCGCTCCTGCGGATGATGGCCGAAGTCCCGGCGTGGTTCCAGCCCGCGTTCATCGGCACCGGCATCTTCGGTCTGGTGCTGGCGATCGCGGCGTTCCTGACCGTCCAGTTTCAGCGGGTTCCGTTCCTCCTGCTCGGCGCGAGCACGGTGACACTCGTCATCGGGATAATCCTGCTCGGTCAGCTGTAACGGAACGGCCCGGTCGCGNGGCGACCGAGCGCCGCTTCACCGAGTTGCCAAAGGATCCCGCCTACCACCCGGCACAAGGGACTCTTCGGGGCGCTCGCCTGCGCCGATACCCGAGACGGACCGTGTCGACGGGCGTTCCCGCTCCAAATCTTGACATGCATATCCGTCAATGTGCTCAAGGGCACTGTCGCATTCCCGACAAATTGGCGCTGTTCCCGCTGGCAAACCCGTCGCCGCCGCGTAATCTGACCTGTCATGACGGAAGCCCCCATTGGCGTATTCGATTCGGGAGTCGGCGGCTTGACGGTGGCTCGGGCCATCGCCGATCTACTCCCCAACGAGGAACTGCTGTACCTCGCCGACAACGCCAATGTGCCATACGGTCCCAAGCCGATCGCCCAGGTTCGTCGCCACACCATTGAGGCGTGCGACTACCTGGTGAGCCAGGGCATCAAGGTCCTGGTCATCGCGTGCAACACCGGGAGCGCCGCGAGTCTCGCCGACGTCCGTGAACGGGTGTCCATCCCCATCGTCGAGGTGATCCGTCCCGCGGTCCGCCGCGCGGTCTCCGTCACCCGAAACGGAAGGGTGGGCGTGATCGGCACCACTGCGACCATCACCAGTGGCGCCTATGCTGATGCCTTCCATGCCGCACTGTCGGTGACCGCGTTCAGCGTCGCTTGCCCGGCGTTCGCTGAATTCGCCGAGCGCGGAGTGACAACAGGACGACAGCTGTTGAGTCTGGCTCAGGACTACCTTGAGCCGTTGCAGCGTAGCCAGGTGGACACTCTGGTGCTGGGTTGTACGCATTACCCGCTGCTTGCCGGGCTCATCGGTCTGGTGATGGGAGACGAAGTGACCCTGGTGTCGAGTGCCGAGGAAACCGCGCGAGACGTGTACCGGTTGCTGTCCGAGCGCGGTCTGCTGCGCGATGTCGGTGCCGTGCCCGTGTCTCCCCGTTTCCTCGTCACCGGTGACGCCGAGGTCTTCGCCCGGCAAGCCGCCCGTTTTCTCGGCCCGCAACCGACCCGGCTGCGGGCCGACTCCGTCTCGGTGACGGGACGGCCAGGATTGGTGGAGGTGGCCACACCATGACGATGACATTGACCGTCGTCGGATGTTCGGGGAGTTTTCCCGGCCCCGACTCACCCTGCTCCGCGTATCTGATCCGGGCGGACGGATTCACGCTGCTGCTCGACTTCGGCTCCGGCTCGCTCGGGGCGCTGCAGAAGTACGTCGATCCGTACGGCATCGACGCGATCGTCCTCACTCACATGCACGCGGACCACTTCATGGACGCGTGCCCGTATGTCGTCATGAGACGGTACTCGCCGGACGCGCCCTATCCACCGGTTCCGCTGTACGGCCCGGCCGGAGTGGAGGAGCGGGTCAGCGCGGCGTACGGAGGCCTGGGCGAGCACGGCTGCTCCAGACTGTCCGATGTGTATGATTTCCGGACGTTGACGCCCGGAAGCTTCGAGCTGGGGCCGTTGACGATGACCGTCGATCACGTGGCGCATCCCGTGGAGACCTTCGGGGTCCGGCTCGAACACGGCGGCCGGTCCCTGGTGTACTCCTCCGACACCGGGCCGTGCGAAGCCGTGGAACGGCTGGCCGACCACTGCGACGTGTTCCTCTGTGAGGCCTCCTACTTGGAGGACCGTGAGAACCCGTCGGGAGTGCACCTCACGGGCCGTCAGGCGGGGGAGGCCGCGACCAAGGCCGGCGCTCGACGACTGCTCCTGACCCACCTGGTCCGCGCGTGGGGGAGCGAGCCGCAGACCCTCGCCGAGGCGACGGCCGCCTACACGGGCCGGATCGACGTCGTTCACTCCGGAGACGTCTTCGAGATCTGATCCGCCGTGGCGACCGGCGCCCTCGGTGGATCAGAGCAGCTCGGCGATCTTTCGGAAAGCCTTGCCCCGGTGGCTGATCGCGTCCTTCTCGGCGGCGCTCATCTGGGCGGTCGTCACGTCGAAACCGTCCGGTCGGAAGATGGGGTCGTACCCGAAACCGCCGTCGCCGTGCGGTTCGCGCAGGATCGTCCCGCGCACCTCACCGTGGACGATCTGCTCCGTCCCGTTCGGCAGGACGAGGGCGGCCGCGCACACGAACGCCGCCGCGCGATCCTCGTCCGGCACGTCGCCGAGTTGCCCGAGGAGCAGGTTCAGGTTCGCGGTGTCGTCGCCGTGGCGGCCCGACCAGCGCGCGGAGAACACGCCGGGCATGCCGTTCAGCGCCTGGACGGCGAGACCGGAGTCGTCGGCGACGCAGGCGAGCCCGGTGTGCCGGGCGCCGTCGTGGGCCTTGGCGAGGGCGTTGCCGGCGAAGGTCAGGGCCGTCTCGGGGGCTTCGGGGTACGGCGGCACGTCATCGAGACCAACGAGCTCCACGGTGGAGTGTTCGGCGAGGATGCGGCGGAGCTCGGTGAGCTTCTTCGCGTTGCGGGTCGCGAGCAGCAGCTTCATGGAAGTCCCTTACTTCGTCAGGAGCGCGCGGACCTGAAGGCCCGTGAGTTCCTTGCAGCCCTTGGCGGCCAGGTCCAGCATCGCGTCGAGGGTGGCGCGGTCGAAGACGGTCTGCTCGCCGGTGCCCTGTACTTCGACGAAATCACCGTCGCCGGTGCACACGACGTTCATGTCGACGTCTGCCTTCGAGTCCTCCTCGTAGCAGAGGTCGAGCAGCGGCTGGCCCTTGACGACGCCGACGCTGACGGCCGAGACCGACCGCGTGAGGATCTTGTCGGGCTTGCGGGCGAGCTTCTTGTCGGTCAACCACGTCACGGCGTCCTGCAGCGCGATGTAGCCGCCGGTGATGGCGGCGGTGCGGGTGCCGCCGTCGGCTTGCAGGACGTCGCAGTCGATCGTGATGGTGTTCTCGCCGAGGGCCTTGAAGTCGACGCAGCTGCGCAGAGCGCGCCCGATCAGCCGCGAGATCTCGTGGGTCCGGCCGCCGATCTTGCCGCGGACGGCCTCACGGTCGCCTCGCGTGTTGGTCGCGCGCGGAAGCATCGAGTACTCGGCCGTCACCCAGCCTTCGCCGGAGCCGCGCCGCCACCGGGGGACTCCCGTGACCACGGAGGCGGTGCACATGACCCGCGTGTTGCCGTATTCGACGAGCACGGAACCCTCCGGGTGCATCGTCCAGTTGCGACGGAAGGTGACGGGGCGGAGCGCATCGGCTGCGCGGTTATCGGATCGGCTCACACGGGCCAGGTTATACGGAGGGGGCGACACGGCCGAAACGCGCCGTGCACCGGGGCGGGCGTCTCGCACGTTCGGGTGAGTTTCTGCGCCGAACCTGAAGTTCGGTGTGCGCGCGCCTTCAGACTCACCGACGACATCGATCCTTATCGTGTTGACGGCTTCCGGTGCGCCTTAGGAGGATGGGCGTGGCCAGGTGGGTGGCTTGTCCCCCGGATTGGGGCGGGGCGTGCGAGGGTGTCGGACGGAGTTGTCCCGGTCGGTGCCCCCGGTCGTGGTACGCGCCCACCGAGTCGCGTCGACGGCCAGAACCCGGCGTCGGGCGGGTGGAGGAACGACGACGCTCGCGCGGACGAGAGGCCGAGACTCGCACCGATCGTGGGGGCACGGCGGATCGCTCTCATGCCACCGCGGTCCGACGACGATGCCGTCACGGCCCGTCGTCCTCGACCATCGATGACGGCCGACCCGGCCAGGCACGGGCGGGTCGGTTACCGGTGCGGAGGTGCGGAGGGAACCCGGGGCGCTCGACCCCGCACCGGCGATCCCGCTCAGTCGTGCCAGGGCTCCGGCGGCGGCCGACGTCAGTGCGCGCAGTCACTCCACATGCGACGCCGACCGTGCCGCGTTCACTCTCTCAGGCGTCCGCCTTCCACGTCAGGTAGCCCTCGTCGAAACGGAGGTCCTGGAGGTCGTCGAAGTCCGGGTGGTGAGTGAGGATCTGATCGACGATCAGGTAGGCCTCGTGGGTGCGTCCCAACTCCAGGAGAACGCGAACCTTCGTGTCATAGATGAAGCCGTGTTCGCTCATGTCGGCGAGGGCGAGACCCCGTTCGAGTGCCTTCAGCGACTCCTCATGACGGCCGTCCTTCATCGCGTACCAACCGATCGCGTTCGCGGCGTGCCGGGTGACCTCTTCGGCGAAGGCGCCCTCATCGGTGAAGTGGAGGATCAGGCCGGGCTGGGGGACGAGCTCGAGCGCGGCCTTGGCGTGCTCGACGCAGCGCGCCTCGACGGCCGCGAGTTTCTCGCCCGTGCAGTACTCGGCGAGCCGCCCGAGGGCGTTGATGAGACCGTACCGCGCGTACAACTCGTCGTATTCGGAGTAGGAGGCCGTGTCCGTGCACAGGGCCAACGCCTGTTCGAGGAGGTCGACGGCGCGGTCGTCGTTGCGGACGAGGTGCTCGGCGCCGTCCTTGACGAGGCGGTGCACCTCCTGCCAGTTCTCATCGTCCTGGTCGAAGCGAGTGGTGACGTGTCGGAGGTTCAGTCGAACCCCGGACAGTTCTGCCCCCAGCCGTTCCACCGTCGGTCGGTCCAGTTCGGTGTATTCGAGGTTGACGTACTCCAGGCCGGGCAGCCGATACAGCGATTCGGGGAGGTCGCGCAGTTCGTTGAACGACAGGTCGAGTCGGCGCAGCCGTGTGAGGGCGTCGAAGACCTCGTCGGGGAGTTTCGTCAACGCGGGCCGGGCTTCGACGTGCTTGCGCCGCTTCTCCTGGTAGACCGTCTCTCGGCCGAACCTGTCGACGCCGAGTTCCTCCAGCCGCGACATTTCCCACAATGGAGCGAGAAGGTCGAAGGAGGGGTACCTGTCTCCGGAGGGGCATCGGCCGTCGACGAATAGGCGGGTGAGCTTCGGCAGGCTGGTCAGTGGCGTCAGGTCGGACAGGTACGGCAGCGCTCCGTCGAGCCGCAGCTCCTCCAACTCGGCGAGGTTCTCCAATGTGTCCGGCAGCGTCGTGAACTTCGTGGACGACAGGTCGAGAGTGATGAGGCCGGTCAACCGGGTGATCACGTCCGGGAACGGCATCGGCCCCGCCTTGCTGAGCCACGAATGCAGACTCAGGTGCGCGAGCCTGCTGAGCCGGCTCAGGCCGTCCGGTAGCGGGCAGGGGAGCAGCCTCGCGGTGAGGTTCGTCAGGTTCGTGAGGTTGCCGAGCGCGTCGGGCAGGCTCGTCAAGTCCGCGTTGTAGCTGAGATCGAGGCTCTTCAACGCCGCCAGTCGACCGATGTGGTCGGGCAGCGCGGTGAGGGAGTTGCCCGCCAGGTTCAGTTCCTCGAGGTCGGTCAGATTGGTGATGATCGCGGGTATCGCTTCGATGCGGTTGTCGGCGAGGTTCAGTCGTTTCAGGCGCGGGAGTAGGAACACCTGTTCCGGGATCGCCTTAAGTCTCCGGTCGGACAGGTCGAGTTCGACGGCGTTGTCGGGGTCCGCGAGGAGCGCGTCGAGCAGCTCCGTCGTCATCGCCGCGAGGGTCTTCACTCCGTTCCGAAGGAACGGACGGCCCTCTCTGATCGCGTCGGCGACGTCGTGGCATTGGAGCGAGCCGTCGTCGAGGAACTCGGGTCGGACGAGTCGCCCCAGCTCGTCATCGCCGAAGTCGACCTCGCAGTCGATGCGGTGTTCGTCGGCGATGACGAGCGCGTCCGGTTCTCTCGCGAACCACATGCAGAAGTAGTACGTGCTCAGCAGCACCTTTGCGGTGGTGTTCCCCTTGACGACCAGGCTCCCGCCGTCCTCGCCGTAGAACGCGAGGATCGTGTCGTCGACGGTGACGTCGCCTTGGATGACGAGGTCGGGGCAGCCCTGGAGGATCACGTTATGGGCGCGCAGGGACCCGGTGACGAAGAGGAGGTTGCCGCCGCTCTGGTCGTGCCATTCGAGGTTGCCGTTGACGGTCAGGTTGCCGTCCACGATGGTGTTGTAGGGCACCCAGTCGACGTTCGGATCCGCCTCGAAGTCACCGTCGACGACGAGATCGCCTTCGTAGAGCCGGATCTCCTGCTCGTTCGCGAATTCCTGGTACGGGTATGTCGCCGTGGCCGACACGGCGTACTTTTCCTCGGCCTCGTCGGCGCTGATGACGCGGTAGTTGAGGAGGGGGTTCTCTGCCACGCGCGCACGGTATCGCCACCGTCTGACATTCCACCCGATGGCGCTCGGGTCTTCGAGTCGAGCGGAATGCGTGTCGCTGTAGGCCTTCCGGGTTGTGACGTGCTATGCGGCCGGTGCGCACGCGCGCCCACGCGAGGGAAACGGGTGGACCGTCCGGTAATGTCGGTTCCGTAAGCTCTTCGGCTGCGCGGGGCCGTAGCCCAATGGCAGAGGCACACGGTTTAGGTCCGTGCCAGTGTGAGTTCGAATCTCACCGGCCCTACTTTGTTGACGCCGCCCGTTCGCGGGCGGCGTCATCCACGTCAGGAGTCGAGGTTCAGGTCGCGGCGGAGCTTCGCGACGTGCCCGGTGGCGCGGACGTTGTACTGCGCGAGCTCGACCACGCCCTTCTCGTCGATGACGAAGGTGGATCGGATGACGCCCTGCACGATCCTCCCGTAGTTCTTCTTCTCCCCGAAGGCGCCGTACTCCATCAGCACCTTCTTGTCTACATCAGACACGAGGGGGAAGGTGAGCTCGTCGCGCTCGACGAACTTCGCGAGCTTCTCGGGCTTGTCCGGTGAGATGCCGACGACCTCGTAACCCGCGGCCTGCAACGACGCGAGGCTGTCCCGGAAGTCGCACGCCTGCTTGGTGCAGCCCGGCGTCATCGCGGCCGGGTACGCGTACAGGATGACCTTCTTCCCACGCAGGCTCGACAGCTTGAGTTCCTTGCCGTCGGCGGTGGGCAGCGTGAAGTCGGGCGCGGTGGTGCCGGGTGCCAATCGTGTCGTCATGGCAGCCGAGCTTAAAGCGCGTCCGGTGGACCGGCAACTCGGCCACGGCGGTGTCGGGAGTCCATCGACGGCGCTCGTCCGCACGCTCCGGCTGGCGTGAACGTGCCCGCCCCTGGTGTGGGGCGGGCACGAGGTGGATCCGGTTACGGCGTCGTCAAGCCGAAGCTGTAGGAGCCGGAGCCGCTGTACGAGGAGACGACCCAGACGTAGGAGCCCGCGGTGCCGTTGTACGTCACGGACTCGTTGGAACTGGACGTCTCGCCTTGGGCGACGGTCTGCCACGAGCTGCCGTTCCACTTCTGGAGGTACAGGTCGTAGTCGGTGCCGGACGGTCCGGCGAGGCAGCCGACGTGAGTGCCCGCCGCCGCGTCGTAGTAGTTGCCGTTCGGCTGGTAGTCGTAATCGTTCGTGCCGGTCAGCGAACCCGCGAAGTTCTCCTCGGCCGACTCGCAACCGCCCGGGTTCGGGCCTCCTTCGCCGCTGGTCTTCAACGTCAGGCCGGGGTAGGCGGCCATGATGTCGGTCAACGGGAAGAAGTACGTGGTGCCGCCGCTGGTGCAGTTGCCGGAGCCGCCGCTGGTGACGCCCTGGGCGGAGCCGCCGGAGATCCACGAGCCGCCCGAGTCGCCAGGCTCGGCGCACACGTTGGTGCGCGTCATGCCGTAGACCGTGCCCTGCGGGTAGCTGACCGTCTGGTCCTTCGCGCCGATGGTTCCGCAGTGGACGCCCGTGGTCGAGCCGGAACGGCACACGGAGGCGCCGGTCGGCTTCTCCGAGCCGTCGGTGACGGTGAAGTCGGCCTGGCCGTAGCCGTTGACCTTGTTCGTGGAGGTCCAGTTGCTGTTCGACGAGACCCAGGCGTAGTCGTTGCCGGGGAAGCTCGAACCGCGGAACTGGCCCAGCGCGACCTGGTTGTAACCGCTGACAGCGGTACCGGTCGTTCCACAGTGTCCGGCGGTCACGAAGCCGCTGCCGCCGGAGTGGGTGACGGCGAAGCCGACGGAGCAGCGTCCGCCCATGTAGTAGGCGTCGCCGCCGCGGATGTTGTAGAGCGGTTCGGGCTGCTCCGTCGAGTGCCGGACATCGACGATGCTCGCGTCGACTTCCGCGTCGGCGATGAAGTCGGCCGCCGCGTCCTCATCCGAGGCCGCCACGACGACGCGGTTGGTGGTGATGTCGACGAACCAGGAGTGCACGCCGTCGGGCACCGAGTCGCCGATCTTGTCGAGGTCGGCCTTGACGGAGTCCAGCTCGAGCGAGTTGTGGTCGACGATGGTCGGTGTCGCGCCGAGGTCGGTGACGTCGTCGGCGCGGTCCGGGTCGGTGATCGCGACGACGGTCCCGGTCCCCTTCTCGTTGACCCAGGTGCCGGCATAATCGCCGAACAGTTCGATGGCGGCGATCGCCTCGATGTCGGTGGCGACCCTGTCGACGGCGAGCCGGTCGTAGGCGGCGCCCTCGGACAGATCGAGGTCGCGCATCATCGCGGTGAGGACCTCGGCGTCCACAGTGCTGGTGACTTCGGCGCGGGCTTGCTGGAACGAGCGTGGCTCGACGTCGACGCTGGGCTCGGCGTTGGCGGGAGTCGCCGCCCAGATCAGGGCGGTGCTGGATAGCGCGGCCGCGGATGCGACCGCAAGATACTTGCGGTTTCTCACGGGTGGGCCTTTCACGTGAAGCGCCGTCGGCGCGGCGCGGTGGCGTCAGCCTAACGATGATATCTATGTATTGATAGGTCTGGATGAATCAGTGAATGTGTGCTAAAGGCCCTGCGCTGCGTGAGCATCTGTCGCGATCGGTGGTCATCTACTCACTGTCGTCGACTGTCGACGCTATGGGTGGCGATATCGCGAAGTGCGCACAGTGGATGAGGTGGCACGGCCGGGAGAGGCTTCTCGCGCTCGACCCGCTGGTGACGGGGCCGTGGCGATGGATCAGTGGTCGGCGAGGCGATACCGCCGCGGTCCGGCGTCGACGTCCCGGCGAGAGTGCGGGGCTCCAGTTCAGACCGTGGTGGTCCCGGCCGTCGCCCGCGCAACCTTAAGCGACGCGTATGCGATCACCGCATGGAGCCGAGTTGCCGGGCGAGGCGGACGACGTCGCGGCGGCGTTTCTCGAAGGTCGCGCCGACGACGAGGAGAAGGATTCCGGCGACGGCCAACGGAGCCCAGAACGGGACCGACCGCCACAGCAGGATGATCTCCCACAGCGCCAACAGAATGAGGACCGCTCCACTGCTGACGACGGGTGCCTGAAGTCGCCGCCACACGCCGAGCAGGAGTACGACCAGCGTCGCCGCTCCCAGCAGGATCCGCCGGGTCGGATCGTCGGCCTCACCAAGGGCGATCGCGAGTGTCGGTAGGAGTCCGAGCGCGAGCGCGGGGCCGTACGCGACCCAGCTGCGCATCCGCGGGTGGCGACGGAACTCGAGCCATCCGGCGAGAACGGTGAGCAGCGCGAACGGAACGGTGTAGTACTCGACTGTGGATATGCCGGCGTCGTTGACGAGCAGCCAGTACGCGACGAGCGCGCACAAACCTCCGGTCCACGCGTACAGGCGGCCCGGCGCCAGCAGTTTCTCCGCGCCGGAGGCGAAGGCGCGGAGGGCGAACAGCGCCGCGCACGCTCCGACGACGACGAACGCGATCGCCAGGTGCGGTTTGGTCTCGCCCGCCAGGGTGAGCCCGATGACGGCGGCTCCCCAGCCGCCGATCTCGGCGGCCCAACCCGCGCCGGCGAGGAAGCTCGCTCGGGTCGCGGCGACGGCGAGGAGCGCGACCGCGACGGCGAGCACGCCGAACGCGACGGAACGCGCGGGCAGCCCGGCGTGGACGCCCGCCGCAATGGCGAAGCCCGTGAGGCTCGCTGCGGTGAGCAGCCATCCGGCGGCTCGGGCCGAGGTCGCGACGCCGACGAGCGCGGCGACGATCGTCGCGATTCCGGTGGCGCCGAGGACGACCAGCGTCGGGACGGGCGCGGCGAGGGCGCCCGCGAGGCCGGAGCCGCCGACGAGGATCGCGACGGCCACGGGCAGCGCGATCTGGTTGGACGGGAGCCGTACACAGGACACGACGAGGTAGGCGGCGATCCCGAGAGCGGTCGCGGTCATCGGGAGTACCGGCCAGGGAGCGTCGGTGACGAGCGGGATGGTCGGCAGGACGAGCGCGCTCGTCGCGACCGTCACCGGTATCCACCAGCGGCGTCGGGACAGTCCGAGGGCGGCGAGGACGACGGCGACGGCGGCCATCGTCAACGCGCCGACGTCCCACACCGTGCCGAGGAGCGGCACCGGTTCCGGGGTGAGACCGTCGATGGTGGAGTTCGGGGTGCGCGACCAGACGGCGCCGAGCCAGCCGTACGGGAGGGCGATCGCCTGCACCGCGACGGGAAGCGACAGCGTCGCGGTGATGACGATCGGGATCGCGGCGAGCCCGGTGCGGATCGCGGCCTTCGTCCGGTCGGGCAGCATCAACATGGCGGCCCCGACCCCGATGAGGCCGGCGGTCGCGGAGTAGACGCCGGACGCGGCCAAGCCCAGGCCGGTGAGGGCGGCGCCGGTCGCGGTGACGGGGACGACGGCCGTCGCCCACCGCACGTAGTCCGACTGTCGTATATGGAGGATTCCGGCGACGAGCAGACCGACGGCGGCGGCCCCGATCGTGATCGGGGTGGCCAGCGAGCGCGACCATTCGGCGGCGACGCCGACGACGGCGATGGACGTCGGCAGCGCCGTGAGCGCGACGGCGACCCCGAGACCGCCGAAGCGACGATCCCGGTTGCGGGCGAGCAGCGCCAGCACGGTCGAGGCGAGTGTGAGCCCGCCGAGGACCGCGGCGGCTCCGAATCGGTCCGCCACTGTGGATGGTGATTCGCCGAGGGCGGCGAGCACGCCGTAGCCGAAGAGCGCGAGACCGACCCCGAAGCGCGTTCCCGACGTGGTCGGGTTGGGGCCGTAGGCGGTCCACGCCAGTAGCGCGGCGCCGGACAGCGCGGCGATCAGGGGCGCGCTCCACCACAGGTGGGGCAACCACACGGCCGGGACGCTGCCGAGCGCGAGGACGGCGGTCAACGCGGCGGCGTCGAACCGGATTCGCCACGCGGGCAGGATCGTCAGCGCCGCGGCGACGACCAGTAGGACGATCGGTGTTCGCCAGGTCGCCAGGTGCGGCGCCTCCGCCAAGACGGCGACGGTCCACGCCTCGATGGCGGCGATCGCGGCGATGCCCGCGCACACGCCGCCGACCACCAGCGCCGACCACATGAGTCCGTCGCGGAGCACGGTGACGGTCGTGCGTCGCCACTTCAGGTACGCGGCGACGAGCGCGACGAGTCCGGTGTGAATGAGCAGGTGTTCTCCACCGACGGCGATCGCGAGGGCGAAGCCCGTCGCCGTTATCGTCGCGACGCCGGAACCGGCGACGGCGAGGCGGTTGGTCATGGCGCTCGGCGATAGCGCCAGTGCTGCGATGGTGACCGCCGCGAGCAGGAGCGCCGACGGCGGAACGAACTCCGCTCCACTGTCGCCGGCCAGCAGGTTGACGGAGGTGAGGCTGGTGATGAGCGCCGCGATCGCCACCCCTGCGGCGATGACGCGGCGGTTCTTCCAGTCGCCGCCGTCGGTGGCGGCCGCGACGGCGATCCACGCCGCGATGAGCAGTGTCCCGCCCGCGATCGTCAGACACGAGACGGCGGCGATCGTCCCCACCGGCAGGTCGACGGCCCACAGGGCGGCGGGTTGCGCGATCGCCGCGAGTCCGATCGCGGTGGCCGCGAACGGTCCGGTCATCGACGGGTGTGCGCGATGGGCCGCGATCGAGATGCCCCCCGCGACGAGCGCGAGCCCGCCGGTGACGCCGGCGAACACGGTGACTCCACCGCTTGCCAGGAGGATCGCGTACGCCGCGATCAGCGCGGCCGCGCCGGACACCCAGGGCCGTTCGGTCGTCGGGATCGCGTTCGCCAGTGTCGCGATCGCGGTGGCGGCGCCGATGACCGCCAGTGCGACCGAGCCGACCGTCCAGGACAGGCCGGTGACGGCGGGCAGCGCGAGGAGGGCGATCGCGGGCGCGAGGTAACGCGTCGCTCCGACGACTTGGCGGGGAACGTACGCGGACGCGAGGACGCCGAGACCCGCGAGAACGACGAGGTGTTGCCACCAGTCGGATTCCGGGGACGCCGCGGTCCCACCGGACCATGTCGACGGTATGTGGGCGATGGCGAGCCACAGGCAGATGGCGAACGCGCCGATCATCGCGATGCCGACGCCGACCCAGCTCGCGACGGCCGGTCCGATCCGCCACGGGGCCGGGAGACGGTGCGCGACGACCAGTGCGGCGCCAACGGTGACGGCGAACGCGAGGAGTCTGTATCCGAGGGAGCTCGTCGCGGCGGTCGCGGCCAGGGCGAGGACACCGACGGCGAAACCGCCGGTCAACCCCGTCGCGAGCCGCGCCAGCAGGTCGTGTGCCCGGCCGGGGTGCGCGCCGAGCCAGTACGACGCTCCGGCGAGCAGCAGCGCGAGAGCGACGAGCCCCACCACTCCGACCGGCCTCGACGACTGGATCAGGGCGACGATCGCGACGGGTACGGCGAACACGGGGACCGCGAATCCGGCGGTGAGCATTCCCGAGGCGACCCGGTAGCCGAACGCGACGGCGACGACGGCCGTCAGGAGCACGAGGATGGCCGGTTGATCGGAGCCGCCGGATCTTCCGGGCAGCAGGTCCAGGTAGTACAGCGCGATCGCGTCGCAGAACGTCAGCAGCAGCCCGAGCGCCGCGATCGTCTCCGCCGTCGCGGTCAGTTTCCGTCTCATGAGGATGAACGGGGCGGCGAGCGCGACGACGGTGATGACGGTGAGGATGACCGCGCGACCAGCCAAGCCGAACGTCGCCCACGCGACGGCGGTGAAGATGATGGCGGCGGCGGCGGAGAGGATTCCACCGAGGGTCAGCAGGATCGTCTGGATCGACCGGGCCGACTGTTCGGGAGGCGGGGGACCCGGCACGACCGAGGGCTGGTAGACACCGGCCGGTATGTGGCCATAGGGGAGCTTCGGGGGCGCTACCGGCGGGGCGATCGGTGCGGCCGGGACGGGCGGCATCATCGCGGGCATTCCGACGGGGGCCGCGCCGGGTGGGACGGCGGGCGGCGGAACCGGGAGCCCGCTCGGGACGATCGGCGGCGCCACGGGAGCCGTGCGCTGTGCGGCGGCCCGTCCTCGCAGGGCCGCGGCGTGCGCGGCGAGGCGTCGTAGAAGAGAGGTCCGGTTTCGTTCCAGACCGGAGATCTCGGTTCGAAGCACGTCGAGGCGCCGCTTCAACTGGGTCTCTTCGGTTCGGCGTGTCGCCAGGTCGCCGTCGAGCACGGCCAAGTCGACGAGCAGGGGTTCCGTCCCCCGCCCGCACGACGGGCAGTGCTCGGGCGACGAGGGTGCGTCGCAGTGGGGACACGCGTAAACCGGCATGCTCTCACAATGGCCCCGGCACGCAACACTTTCCAGTGTTCGACGCGACCGTTTTGGCCACGACCGCCCGGTCACGGGGGCGGGAACAGGGTGTCTGCCCGTCCGTCGGCATGGAACGGCCGACCGGACGCGATCGGTTGGCCGAACAGGCGCGACCGAGACCACTGCCTTTCGCGCCAAACCGAGGCTTGGTCGTCGCGCGCCCGATCCGTCGTCCTGAGTCTTGGTTAAGGAGTGGCGACCGCCGCATGACTACCAGCGAGTATTCTCGCGGTCGAGGCTCGGCGCGCCGGGCCCGTGGTCCGACCGTCGCGAGAGAAATGGCCCTTCATGTCTGCGAACCCGCAATTCGACGTTTACCGGCTGCCGGAAGAGCACGAGGAGATCAAGGCCGCCACCAGGGAGGTCTGCGACGCGGAGGTCGCCCCCCGTGCCGCCGAGACCGACGCCAACGCTGAGTTCCCGCGCAAGTCCTATGACGCGCTGCGCGCCGCCGACCTGCACGCGCCCCACATCCCCGTCGAATACGGTGGGGCGGGCATCGACGCCCTCGGTACCGCGATCGTCATCGAGGAGGTCGCCCGCGCGTGCGCGTCCTCGTCGCTGATCCCCGCCGTCAACAAGCTCGGGACGATGCCGCTGCTGCTCGCCGGGTCCGACGACCTGAAGCGCCGTTACCTGCCGCAGGTCGCGTCGGGCGAGGCGATGTTCTCGTACTGTCTGTCGGAGCCGGAGGCCGGATCCGATGTCGCCGGCATGACGACGAAGGCCGTCCGCGACGGCGACCACTTCGTCATCAACGGCGCGAAGCGGTGGATCACCAACGCCGGCGAATCCGAGTACTACACGGTGTTCGCGTCGACGACGCCCGGTTCGAAGTCGAAGGGCATCAGCGCGTTCGTCGTCGAGAAGGGCGACGAGGGCGTCAGTTTCGGCGCCCCGGAGCACAAGCTCGGCATCAAGGGCTCGCCGACGCGCGAGGTCTTCTTCGACAACGTCCGCATCCCGGCCGACCGGTTGATCGGCGAAGTCGACGAGGGCTTCAAGATCGCGATGCGCACCCTCGACCACACCCGCGTCACGATTGCCGCCCAGGCGGTCGGCATCGCCCAGGGCGCGCTCGACTACGCGACCGGCTATGTGCAGGAGCGCAAGCAGTTCGGTCAGGCGGTCTCGCAGTTCCAGGGCATTCAGTTCATGCTCGCGGACGCGGCGATGAAACTGACCGCCGCTCGGCAGATGACCTACGTGGCGGCTGGAAAGTCCGAAAGGGAGGATCACGACCTGACCTTCTACGGTGCCGCCGCCAAGTGCTTCGCCTCCGACGCCGCGATGGACATCACGACCGACGCCGTCCAGCTGCTGGGCGGGTACGGATACACCACGGACTACCCGGTCGAGCGCATGATGCGCGACGCGAAGATCACGCAGATCTACGAGGGCACCAACCAGGTGCAGCGCCTCGTGATCGGCCGTCAGGTCCTCAAGGGAATCATGGGCTGACGCTCAGCTCCCCGTTCTTCGGGCCGCCCCGTCGCCGAC